>JBFJWR010000077.1:0-10436 GCA_041623535.1 Pseudomonadales bacterium | reverse complement strand
GGTCACCATGCCGAACCCGCGCGTGCACGCGGCTTCTGCCTGTTCAACAATGTCGCGGTGGCGGCCGCGCACGCACAGGCGAAACTCGGCTGCGAAAGAATTCTCATCGTGGACTGGGATGCGCATCACGGGAACGGCACCCAGGAAATCTTCTGGGCCGATGACGGCGTGCTGCTGTTCGACACGCACCGCGCGGCGCCGTTCTATCCCGGCTCCGGCCAGTTGCACGAAGTCGGCGCAGGACTGGGCACGGGCTACACCATCAACGTGCCACTGCCGCAGGGAACCTCGGACCAGGCCATCGTGCGGGCATTCAACGAGATCCTGGTGCCCGCGGCCAACCGGTTCCAGCCCAACCTGGTCCTGGTCTCGGCCGGTTTCGACCCGCACCCGCTCGATCAGTCGATGAACATCAGCTACAACGGCTTTGCGCACCTGACGGCCATCGTGCAGGAGATCGCCGACCGGCACTGTGACGGCCGGCTGGCCATGGTGCTGGAAGGCGGGTACGCGCTCGAGTCACTGGCGCACGGCACCTGCACCGTGATCCGGACTCTGGCGGGTGCCCAACCATCCCCGCTGACCTACTGTGGCCTGGCGGAAGTCGAAGAGGCCGTGGATTTCCACCGCAGCGCGTTCCAGGACGATGACTGAATGCCGCCCCGCCCGGGCGGGTCACACGCGGTCCCGGGCCCAGCTTTCCAGCGCCATCCGCTCGATCGCCTCGCAGGTCTCCACGGGCACACCAGCGGGATCGCCCTGTTCCAGCGGATCGAAATGGAACAGGTACAGGCGTGACACGAACTCTTCGAATGGCAACGACGCCTCGCCCTGCAGTTCGCCGGTGCCGGAGGTGGCGACCTGCACGCCGTTGCCCCAGTCCTGGCCACTGTCGTTGTTCGGGTTGTAGAAATAGGCGCGCATCACGCCGTTCTGATCGAGCGCAACGCGCTGCAGGGTGATCGCATGCCAGCCGATGAACCGGCCATGCGAATCGGTTGCAGCGATGCCGGCCGGCTGCGGATAGATCACCGGCTTTCCGCCATTGTAGAAAGGGTGGAAGCTGGCATGGAAGCTGCGGATGAAACCGTGAAAATCGCACAGCCTGCCGGTTTCTATGCGGACGGCGATCGCGAAGCCAAGGCCCACCCACCAGCCGTGAAACGCGGGATTGATCCAGTAGTGCGGGTCTTCGTCCCGCTCTTCCACCAGCAGACCCATGTGGGCGTAGATGCGGTCCAGGTGCGGCACCAGGATGACAGACACCGGGTCCAGGTCCAGGTGCAGTCTTTCCGCCAGCCCGTCCGGGAGCGTCGCCGAGGAGATTCTCTCGCCCTCGAAGTGCATGGTGATCTCGCAGTCCCGCGCTGCCCAGGCGAGCAGCTGCAGCAGGTAGTCCGGCTGCATGTATGCCCACATCGACAACGCGCGCGCCGCCTGGCAGGTCGGGTTGTCTCCCTGCCCGACACCCAGTGGCTGCCCGAGTATGCACAGCACACCCGCCAGCAGGTGCACTTCCGGAGGCTGGCCGCTTCCGTACGCAGTGGTCAGCGTTTCGCGCACCTCGTCCGACAACTGCAGGCCAAGCTGACGCCACAGGCTGGGGCCGACCGCCGGGCTGTACAGCGTGCCACGCTCCAGCAGGCAGGCCAGCCCGTAGATGGCCTGGCAGGTTTCCGGAAAGACGGCGCGCCCGATCAGCGCATGCACGAGTTCCTGGTAGGTCAGCAGCACATCCCGGCCCGTGCTGGAGAGACCCAGCGTCTGGGCGACGGCATCCGCACCCCGTTCCAGCTGAAAGCGCAGCAGCACGGCGTGATAGCTTGAAACCAGCCCGGTGTCATGCATGGCCCGCGCGCAGCCGTTGGCTTCCTCCTGCAGACCGGCGTCATCGAGTGTGGCCAGGCGCTCCGCGTACACCGCCAGCCCGGGATCGTCCTGGCTGGCCACGGTCGGACTGAACAATGCGCTGGTGAGACGCTCCGCACCGCGACCGGCGGTGCCCAGGTTGACCTCCGGGTCTGCCATGCAGACCGCCACGTTGGTCACCATGGCCTTGATGTGATCGACATTGATCGGCCGCTGGCGCAGCAGGCGCCAGATCTCCTCGATGAGTTCATCGAGCATGCGGTCATAGCCGACCTGGTCGATGATGAATCCGAACAGGCGACGCACCTCGGCTTCCAGCGGCCGCGCGCGGCTGGCTTCGTCGCTGCCCCCGAAGATCCGACCGAGGTTCAGCGCCAGCACTGCGCGCAGGAAGTGATCCGCCTGTTCCGCGGACAGGTGCGGGTGCTGGTACTGCCCCTGCGCGACCGCCAGCATGCGCAGCAGACTGACGCATTCCAGCGTCACGTCGCCCAGTTCGCCCAGGTTGAGACAGCCGGATACCAGCTGCGCCTGGAGCTTGTCGGGGTGGTCGTAATCGGAATCGTAAAACAGCCCCGCCGCCTCCAGGGCAGGCGTCATCTCGTAGAGGGTCTGCAGGCCCCCGGGGTGCTTCAGCAGCCGCTGCGCGTAACTGAGCGCCTTGGCGAAATGCGCCTGTTTCGAGAATGAACCGGCCTGCGCGAGTTCGTCACAGGCGCGCTGCAGCCCGTCGCGCAGCCTGCACACGACCCGGTCCGCTGCGGGTTCGTTCTCAGGCGCCGACTCGGCCTGAACTTTTGTATTGGCCATGAAACCGTCTGGAAATTCCTGTCTCAGGAGGATACGCGTTCAAACATGTCCCGCGCCCGGATGCACGAGGTGCCTGACCGTCACCCTGCATCATCATTGCTGATTCCCGTTCGCGGGGCAATTCCGCGGTTTCCGCGCGCACACCGGGCCGCGTTTTCGAGAACCGGGCGCGTATCTGTTACCCTGCAATCTTCGCAACAACGAAATCCACCGGATTTCCTGCGTACACCGCCGGTTGTTGCGTGTAAATCGAAAGAATGCTCCGGAACGGATGCCGAAGACCTTCTTCACCAGCAATCAGGAGCGAAGCATGACCGAGAAAAACCCGGACAAAGGATACGTTGCCCTGCTGGGATGGGCGCTCAACGCCATCGAGGCGCTCGACCGTTTCGATCGCCGCTATGTCGTGGTCGCCCCCGAATGGGCGGCAGACTACGCACGCGAGCACGGGATTCCCTTCATCGCATGGAATTTCGAACGGCTGAACGATCGTTCCCATGAAATCGCGCAGCGACTGAAGGACGAAGGTGTCGATGTGGCCATCCCCCTGTTCGAGGAGACCGTCGAGTGGGCTGGCGCGATCAATTCCGTCCTGCTGGGCAATCCCCGGCTGCTGGGACAGTCCATGCTGTTTCGCGACAAAGCATTGATGAAGCGTCGTGCGCAACTGGGCGGCATCCGCGTCGGAATCTTCGAGGAGGCCCATGACAAGGACGACGTGGTCCGCTTTCTGAAGCGCGTCAACCAGACACTTCTGAAGCTCGACGGCGACCCGAACGATCCGATTCACCTGAAGGCGTTCGACAAGGCCGGCTGCCTGGGTCACCGCGTGATCCGCACGGTCGAGGACGTGGAATCCATCACCCCGGACGAGTTTCCGGCGTTGCTGGAAAGCCACCTGGACGGCTGGGAATTCGGCGTCGAAGCCTGGATTCACGACCGCAAGATCCGCTTCCTGAATATCTCCGAGTACGTGCGTCTCGGCTACTCCGTGTTCGTGCCGGCCTCGCCGGAACTGGAGAAGTGGCGTCCGCGGCTGGAAGAGGAGATCAACAAGCTGATCGAGACCTTCGACATCGATTTCGGATTCATCCACCCGGAGTACTTCGTCACGAGTGACGGCCAGATGTATTTCGGGGAAGTCGCCTACCGGCCACCGGGCTTCAAGGCGTTCGAACTCATCGAGCGGGCCTACGGGTTCAATTGTTACCAGGCACAGGTGCTGTGTTTCGATCCCAAGACCACCGAGGAGGAAATCACCGGTTTCTTCCCGCGGCCGGTCGTGGACGCGAAGGGGCACGCCGGTTGCTTTGGCGTGTATCCCCGCCGGCGGGTGGTCAGCAAACTCGAGATCCCCGGGGAAACCGAGGCACACGAGTACTACGAGTACCACGACCTTGCGCCGCCGCTCGAAAACACGGTCACCAAGCGCTCCGCCTTCGGGACGCACTGGGGTCTTGCGTACTTCTTCGGTGAGGACCCGGAGCGCATGCGCGAGGTGCTGAAGCGGCAGGAAGAACTGGATTTCTACATCTGATCGCCCGGATCATCGACGCAGGAGTGAAGCAAGATGAAAATCGTCCGACTGTCCGACCTGATCGGTACGGAACGGGAAGTGAAGGGGGAAGGCTGGATCAGCCGCCGCCTGCTGCTCAAGAAAGACGGCATGGGATTTTCCTTCCATGACACGGTGATTCCTGCCGGCGCGGAACTGCACCTGTGGTACAAGAACCACCTGGAGGCCGTGTACTGCGTGAGCGGCAACGGACGGATCAAGGATCTTGCCACCGGGGAGGTCCACGAGATTTCCGACGGCACGCTGTATGCGCTGGACAAGCATGACCGCCATATACTGTATGGGGGAAGCGAGGACATGCGGCTGGTGTGCGCATTCAATCCGCCCGTCACCGGCAACGAGACCCACGACGCGGACGGATCGTACGAAGTGGTTGATGAGTAGCCGGGTGAATCTGCCCCGGCCCAACGCCGGCATGACCTGACGGGCAGACCCCATCGGCTGACGCATCGCTTTACGGAGCACCATGCCCTGACCAACCTCGAACCGCTGCCACTCACCACGGTGCGCATCACGACACTGCAGCAGGGCTGCGTGCTGACGAATGCGACGGGGTTCTTTTTCGCAAGGGACCAGCGGCTGTTCCTGGTGACCAGCCGCCACGTCATGATCGACGAACCCAGCAAGCACTTCCCGGACCTGCTCGAGATCGAACTGCACGTCGACTCGCACAACCTTGCCGACTCCACCGGTTTCTCGATCCCCCTGTACCGGGACGGGGAGAGCATCTGGCGGCAGGCCACCGACACTGCCGGGGAAATCGACGTCGCGGTCATCGAGATCGAGCGGGATGCCCTGCCGGACACCATCGTCTACACCGCCTTCACGCCCGACCACCTGCTCGACCCGGCGGACCACGTCGAGATCGGGACGTCGCTGCTGGTCATCGGGTTTCCACTGGGATTCCACGACACCCTGCACCACATGCCGGTCGCGCGGCAGGCGATGATCGCCTCGACGTTCGGCCTGCGCTTCAAGGGCGAGGGGTACTTCATTACCGACGCCCGTACGCATCGTGGCATCAGCGGCGCACCGGTGGTGATGCGCGCGCCCGACGACTCCAAAATCGCCGGGCCCCTGCCCTGGATCCTGCTCGGCATCCACTCCGCGCGACTGGACGTGGGCACACGGGACCTGAAACTGGACGAGGCACTGGGGCTGAACTGTTCCTGGTATGCCGACATTCTGCTGACGTTGACCGCTGAACCGGCCTATCAAGCGGGACCACGTTCCTAGGGCTCGCGCGGAGAAGCGCGCGGAACGCAATGAGCAGTTGCTGCAGGAAGCTCTGCACGGCAACGCCTCGGCATATGGCGCAGGCTTCTGATCTGTCCGGAAAACGGTTCCCGCGGCGCATCGGGGGTGAAAAGCGGTTGCGCCGGGTGGGCAACAGGAAGCGTGTAGCCGAAAAAATCAAGATGGAGCACGCAGGCATCTTCCGTTTTCTAGCTGGAAGTTCGCCCTGACACCCTCTCTTTTCAGTTTGAAGGCTCACGCTTCCTACGGGCGCGCATACGCCGGCTCAACCAGCGCCAGATCACCCCGTCCGGGTTTTCCACACCGGACATCACGTACTCCAGGACCTTGGAGTTGTGCAGCAGCCACTCGATCTGCGAGCGCGCACCCTCGCGTGCGCAGAACAGCAAACGATCGCCAGCCTGCAACGGCATGTCTTCAGGTGGCATCAGGTAATCGGACGCGCCGCGCGTGAGCAGTAGCACCAGGCACGGCACACGGGCCAGGCGGTCACGTGGATCACGCAGCAGATCTGACAGTTGCACCGGAGTTCCGGCAGCAAGCATCGCGAACACCCCGGTGGCATCTTCGCTGCTGATATCAACAGCCCAGTTCTGCGGTGTGAGGTCTCCGCTGACACCATGAATCTGCCGCAGCACCTCGGCGGCGAATGACTCACTTTCGCCGCGCAGGCGGTGCAGGAAGCGACTGAGCAGCGGTCGGTTGATCAACGGGAGAATACGCCACACGATGAGACGGCTGGGTTCCATGACCAGATCGATGCGCGCGGCTTCGAAGGTTGTCGCGCTGGCCCGGCGGAACTGACGCGCCACCATGTACAACCGTGGGTTCAGCTGGCGTGCAGTCATCACCGCCGAGAGGGTGTTGGTATCGGTGTCGATGCCGACCACGATTCCAACAGCATCGCGAACACCGGCTTTCAGCAGCGGCCCGGCTTCATGGGCGGGCCCCAGGATACCGCCCGCAGGCAGCTTCGCTTCGTTGAGCTCGATGATGGTGACATCGCAACCCTCATCGAGAAGAACCCGATGCATCGATTCACCGAACCGGCCGAACCCGCACACCACCCACTTGCCGCGCGGTGGCCGTACGGGGGGATGCAATTTGCGTCCCGGCAGACTGATGAGCCACGCATGCAGCAGGTGGATGCTCGGAGACCGCAGCGTCATGCCAAAGTGCTCGCCGAACACCTGGTAGGCATTGATGGCGTAATCGGTGCCAAAGGATGCAAGGTTGTCGGCTGCCTCCTGCGCACCGACCCGGCTGATGACCAGTCTGTCGGGCTGCAGCAGCTTGGAGGTCAGTGAGATTCGTACATTGACATCATCCCGATTGGTGATTGCCACGACACCCCGGCAGAAACGGTGGCAAAGCCCTGCTTCCTGCAAGTGGTGGGTTTCACCCGCATCCCCGAACATGGAAGGAATATCCATGCCCAGATTCTCCAGCTGCAGCATGCTCAGGCGGTCGGTGTTCTGGTCGATCACAACGCACTGGATATTACGCCGCGCCAGGGCACGCACCAGCAGGCTGCCCGTCTCTCCGTACCCACAGACGATGTAGAACGGATCCGTTATCGCGCGCACGGCACGGGTAAAGCGCGCCTCGGTGACCGCGCGCGAGAAGGCCGGATCCTGTACCAGGGCCAGGATGCGGCCGATCGCGTAGATCCATGCGATCACGGTCAGGAAGATGCACACACTTACCCAGATGCGCTGTGCATCGCTGAACGGGTACGGAATCTCTCCGAAGCCGATGGTCGTGGCCATGAAACTGACGAAATAGAATGCATGGAAGAAACTCAGGTGCCAGGGCTGCCCCTGGTCATCCACACCGGGAATGAGGACCAGTCCGCCGACCGATACTGCATACACTGCAATCAGCAGGATCAGCGGCGTGCGCATGCGCCGCATGAACAACAGCAGGACGTTTTCCACGGCGGGACTAACGGCGCAGGTTGACGGTTTCGATGATGAGCAAAGCCACCGATGCCAGGTTGGCGAGCAATGCGCCACCTGCCAGGGACACCACGCTTGCAATGGTTCCCGGGGAGTCACCCGTGCCCAACACATGGGTGGACACCCCCCAGACCGAGGCAGCTGCGATGAGGTGCAGGTCGGCCACCAGGCTGGTGGCAAGCAGCACTGCACCGATGTGAGTGCGATCCCCAAATTTGAGCGCGGTGGCGATCAGGCTGACCACCAATGCCGCAAATAATTCGTAGACATGGTGGTGTGTGACATTATCGATGTCGCCCATGACAAATCCGAAATTGAGCGTAAGCGCCAGCAATACGAAAAAACCAAAGACCACTTTCTCCAGGTTCATATCACCAACTCCAGTCTGCTACTGACTCTGACTATAGAGTCTAGATGGACATGGCGCGCGAGCTGCCCCGTCGAGGCGACACGCGCTCTTCGCATGATGCGCTCAGCAAACTGTTTCCATCAGGACCGCTTGCAATTCTTTGTGCGTGCGTCCCCGGCTCCAGGCCAGCAGAATCTCGCACCAGGAACGGCGGATTCGCGCGAACATCTCGCCGGACGACAGCTGCCCCCCGGCCCACATGCCGATGAGTGCGAGGGCAACCAGTCCCAGGTGACGGTTGAGCTCGTCCACGTCCACCTCGGACTGCAGTTCCCGGTTTTCGTAAGCGCGTTGCAGCAACGGGCGCAGGATGGCGATGAACAGCCCGACCCCCTGATCGCGCGGCTCCTGCTCGTCGGCGGTCATCACTTCCCAGTAGATGGCGCGGAGATAAGCTTCCTGCGAACCCATCGCCTCCTCCAACGCATCCGTCATGCGGAGCAGCGCTAACGCCCCCCCCTGCCCACCGTTCCCCTGCACAGCGACCGCAACCGTTTGGAACTGTTCGCCGAGCAGGGTCGCCAACACCCGCGCCTTCGACCCGAACAGGTTGTAAGGCGTGCGCAGCGCGACGCCCGCCTCCTCGGCCAGGCGACGCATCGAAAGGGCCTCGGCGCCTTCCTGCTCGAGGATGCGCCGGGCTGCCGCCACGATCTTCCGCCGGTTCTCCTGCTTGCCCTTCTCCCTCGGACCCATCTTCACGACTCCTGCAAAAATACTAATTGTAACACGTTGCATTTATATAACACGTTATATTATTATGGCCGGACCTGATCGAGAAATGAGCGAGGACCCTTCCATGCAATCGATGACCCACCCCGCCCTCAGGCTGGGATACGACAAAGCGGAAATGGCCGGGAGCCCCTATGCCCGGTTCTTCAACCCGGCAATGGCCCCGCTGCCGGCGCACGTCCGCGAAGCCCTGGCGGTCGGCGCCGTGGCCCGGGAGCTGATCCCGCCGGTCGCACAGTCCGGTGCGCTGCAGGAACCCGGCTACCAGGCGGTGGAGACCGGCTACACGCTCTGCCCGGATGGCAGTGCGCGCATTGCCGTGCGGACGGAGATGCCCGGCGTGACCCCGTCGATGTGGGACTGGTGGTTCGCCTGGCACGGCAGCGAGGCGCAGCGCTACAAGCTCTGGCACCCACTCGCGCACGTGGACGTGGGTTGGGCGGATGGCCGGGACGACCTCGCGCATTACGTCGGACGCACCTCCCACGTCACGGAATACCTCGGCGCGAACTGTTTCCGCGTCGGAATCCGCTTCCTGTCGCCTTCGTCCATGGGGCTGAACGAAAGCGCGCTGCACGAAGCCGGAGAAACGGCCATCTGCGCGCGTGTTTCGATGAAGCAGTTCGGCATTCCCATCGAATCGGTCTGGATGGTGCACCACATTCGTCCCATCGAGGGCGGCGCCGAAATGCGCTCGCGCTTCTGGGTGGGCGGCAGCAACGTACGCATCCTCGGGCTGCCACCCGCAATCGGTCGCTGCCTCGGCCAGCTCGCGGGCCGGCTGCAGCCGGTCACCGACACGCAGGCCAGGGAACTCATGGTTCACGACGCACAGGAGATGAACCATCTCGCCGGCATCCTTCCGGATCTTTTTGCAACGTTCGGCCCGCAGGCCCGATAGAAATCCAGTCACAGGAGACAGACCCATGAAACGACCCACCGGGAAAGGAATCACTTTGGAACGGGGCGATGCCGGATTCGACGCAGCCGTCCTGGGCACCAGCTTCAGCGGCCGCGACCCGGGACACCGTCCCCGCGTGCTGGTGCAAGCCAACGATGTGTACGACGTCATTGCCGCGGTAAAGCGGGCAAACGCAGAGGACCTGAAGATCAGCATCTGCTCCGGTGGACACAGCTGGGCGCAGAACCACATCCGCGAAGGCGGCCTGCTGCTGGACATGTCCCGGATCCGCAGCGTGCAGGTCGATGTCGAAAGGCGCCGCGCGACGGTCGGCCCGGGCTGCTGGTGCGTGGACCTGGACACCACGCTGAAGAAGCACGGTCTGTTCGTACCCATTGCCCACGCGCCCGACGTGGGTGTCGGCGGTTTCTACCTGCAGGGCGGCTTCGGCTGGAACAGCCGGGTCATGGGGCTCGGCTGTGAAAACGTGGCCGGACTGGACATCGTCCTGGCTGACGGCAGCCTGGTACACGCCAGCGAGCACGAGAACGCGGACCTGTACTGGGCTGCGCGGGGTGCCGGCCCCGGTTTCTTCGGCGTTGTCGTGCGCTTTCACCTGAAGCTGCATGCGCGCCCGAGATTCACCGGCATGAAGATCCAGGTCTTCCGCATGGAACACCTCGAGGATGTGTTCCGCTGGGCCGATCAGGTCGGGGCGGCGGTTCCGCGCAACGTCGAGTTCCAGCTGCTGATCACGCCAAAGTGCCTCGGCACGTTCAAACCCGGCATCGAGGTGTTCGCACCGGTCATGGCCGACAACTGGAAGGAGGCGCGCGAGGCCGTTGCCTTCCTGAATGAAAACCCTCTGCGACCGAAGGCGAGTTTCACCACGCCGCTGATACCCGCCTCGACCGCACTGATGGC
>JBFJWR010000076.1:0-10551 GCA_041623535.1 Pseudomonadales bacterium | reverse complement strand
TCGACTTCGCGCTGCGCGCTACGCTCAGGATGACGGGGGACGAAGCACTCCGCTCAGGACGACGCTTTCTTGCGAAACTGCCGCGGTGTCTGTCCGGTCCAGCGTTTGAAGGCGCGCTGGAACGCGCTCTGCTCGCCGTAACCAAGCAACTGCGCAATATCAGCGAGGGTCAGGCCCTCGTCGCGCAGGTAATTTTCTGCCATGCGACGCCGGGTGTCGTCCAGCAGTTCCTGAAAACCGAGATCCAGTTCCGCCAGTTGTCGCTGCAGGGTCCGGGGCGCACGGTGAAGGTGCGCGGCGACGGTCTCCAGTTGCGCATGCCCGTCGGTAATCGCCTGGCTCATTGCAACGCGCAGTGCGCGCTCGAACTCGTCTTCGCAGGGCAGGCGCGAGAGCAGGGTTTCCGCCTGTTGATCCAGCAGTTCACGCAGTGCCGGGTCCGGTGCCCGCAGCGGCAGCGCCAGATACTCCACCGGCAACACCACCTGCGTGGTGGCCTGCGCAAACTGCACCGGGCAGCCAAAGAACGCCTCGTAGGGCGTCGCGTCTGCCGGGGCCGGATTGATGAAACTCACAAGACTCAGGCGTGATTCACCCTGCGCCAGCGCCCGGGTAAAAGTCACCAGTGCCGCAATCGCGGTTTCGTCCACCAGTTGTCCGGGCCGGCCCTGCTCGGCGCCCCATTCCAGCACCACGACATCGTCCCGCAGTTCCATGCGTGGCGGGTTCACCTCGTACACCAGGCGTTGATAGCGATCCAGGCGTGCCAGCGCCTCACCGAGGTTGGCGCAGTGCGTCGTGACATAGCCCAGCACGCCCAGGTGCGCAGGGCGTACGGTTGCACCGATCTGCAGGCCCAGGGCGGGGATTTTCAGGGCCGCGTCCGCTTTTTCCAGCAGTGCCTTCCATTGTCCGATCGGGAACCGCCCCCCGCCGGCGCCCGGTGCCGGCGCATCCTGGCCCAGAATTGCGCCCGCATCCAGTCCTCGCGCGGCCAGGAACTCGTCCAGTAGGCGCACGTAAGTATCTGAAACATAACCTTTTAAATTCGACAACCTGGTCCCCGCAGCAGTTGGCGCGATCTGTCAAAAAATATAGTCGATTGGTCAATATTTGCTGACAGGCGATGGGCAGAATAGTCAGCGTATTCAAAAGCAATTCACCAAGAGGGCACCACCATGAACGAATTCACCAGCCTTGTGTACGCCGTGCTAGGCGACAACCCCGACTGGAAACAGGTCCTGCTGATTGGCCTGACCCCGGTTTTTGTCCTGGCCTTCGCCATCGAGTTTTACGTCATGCGCAAGCGCAATGACCTGCAGCAGTTCAAGCTGCGCGACATCATCGCCAACCTCGGCCTGGGTGGTTCCTACCAGGTGTTCGAGGTGATCATGCACGCACTCGTGAGTGGCGCAGCGATCATGTGGTTCTACGAGAACCGCCTGTTCACCATTGACGTAACCGTCTGGAACATCCTGCCGATCTTTGTCGCGGTGGAGTTCTGCTACTACTGGTTCCATCGCACCTCGCATCGCGTACGCTGGTTCTGGACCGCGCATGTTGTGCACCATTCCAGTGAGCACATGAACATGACCACGGCCATGCGTCAGAGCCTGCTGTACTCGATCACGGGCTGGTGGTTGTTCTTCATGCCCCTGGTAGTCCTGGGTGTGCATCCCGCGGTGGTCTTCCTGCTGTATGCCTGCGACCTGGCTTACCAGTACTTCATTCACACCGACTCCGTGAAGAAGCTGCACCCGGTGATCGAGTTCATCTTCGACACGCCCAGCAACCACCGCGTGCACCATGGTCGCAACCCGCAGTACATCGACAAGAACTACGGCGGCGTACTGATCATCTTCGACCGCATGTTCGGCACCTATGCAGAAGAACAGGAAAAAGTGGACTTCGGCACCACCAAGCAGATCAACAGCTACAACGTGCTGACCCTGAACTTCGCCGAGTTCATCGACATGTGGAAGGGTGTGCTCAAGCCCGGCCCGATCAGCCAGCGCGTCAAGCACCTCTACATGCCGCCCGAGTGGGAACGCCCGGAGCAGCAGACCAAGGAGGAACTGACCGCGCTGCCCGAAGCGGCCTGAGGAAGAAGGACAAAAAGCCCCTGCAACTGCGGGGGCTTTTTTATTTGCGTCGTCCTGAGCGGAGCGCGGAGTCGAAGGATCTCGCTCCGAACACGACGCACTTATCAAACGCATCGTACCCCGACGGGGTCCTTCGACTCGCTGCGCTCGCTCAGGATGACCTGAGAATTACGAGTTTTTGAAAGCCGCCAGCGCGCGTTCGCGGGCGAACTTGTGGTCTACCACTGCGGCAGGGTAATCGCCGGTGAGCAGATCGGGTTTTTCCAGGGGTTGGTGTATGGCTTTGCCCTTGCGGTCTTGCAGTTCCGGCACAAATTTACGGATAAAATCACCCTGCGGATCAAATCGTTCTGACTGGGTCACCGGATTGAATATGCGAAAGTATGGCGCGGCGTCGGTGCCGGTCGAGGCGCTCCATTGCCAGCCGCCGTTGTTGGATGCGAAGTCACCATCGACCAGTTTCTGCATGAAATAGCGCTCACCCCAGCGCCAGTCGATCAGCAGGTGTTTGCTCAGGAACATCGCCGTGATCATGCGCAGCCGGTTGTGCATCCAGCCGGTTTCATTCAACTGGCGTTGCGCAGCATCCACGATCGGATAACCGGTACGGCCTTCGCACCAGCGCTGAAACTCCGCTTCATCCTGCCGCCAGGGTACTCGACTGGTTTCCGGTCTAAATGGCAGTTTCTTGTTCACCCACGGAAAACCCACCAGCACATGGCGATAGAACTCGCGCCAGACCAGTTCGGTGATCCAGGTCGTGATGCCCTGCTGCCCGGTATCCAGTTCGTCGTGATTCAGCGATTTTGCCGTGCGCAGGCAGGCACGCGGTGAAATGATTCCGGCGGACAGGTAGGCCGACAGGCCGCTGGTCCCGGCGCAGGCGGGAAAGTCACGATTGCGCTGGTAGTCTTCAATACATGATTCGGCGAAGTGCTGTAGGCGTCGTTGCGCTTCCGTCTCGCCGGCGGGGAACAACGAATCCGAACTGGCACCGGCATGTGCGGTAACTCGTTGATGATATGCGTCCGGATCAAGCAGCCCATCAACCCGCGAATCAAGCACCAGTGGCCGCACCGGCTGCGCTTCCCGCACTGCATAATCCGTCGTGCCCAGGGTCTGCAGCCAGGCACGCCGGAACGGGGTAAAGACCTGGTAGAAGCCGCCATCCGCTTTGCAGACGCGACCGGGTTCGAGCAACACCTGGTCGGTGTGCCGGTGCAGGGAGACTCCCAATTCTTCGAGCGCGGTGTCCACTTCGGCATCCCGCTCCCGTTCGTTCCAGCCATATTCGGCGTTGCAATGCACCTCGCCGATATTCAGTGCCGCGCACAGCCGCGCCAGGCAATCCGGGACGGCGCTGAACCAGTCCGCATCCAGGCACAGCAGTGGCACCTGCATTTCCGCGAGTTCCGCACGCAGGCATTCAAGGTTTCGGTACGTGAAATCCAGGCGAGGTGCGCCCACGTCGTGACGTTCCCGCAACTGGGCTTCGCTGAACAGGTAGACCGCAGCTGTCGGCCGCTGTTGCTCACTCGCGGCAGTCCACGCGGTATTGTCAGCAAGCCGCAGATCATTGCGAAACCAGACCAGTACATTGCGCTCGCTCATCTGATCACCCGTAAATACAAAGGGTCTGATTCTAACCGCTTCCCGGCTCGCAGGCAGGCCTGTCGGCCCCGACGCAGCATCGGCAAAAAAGTTGTACTCTCCATGAACCCGCAGCGAAAGGGACAACCCATGCCAGATTTGATCACCGTAGAAGACCGTGGCCCCCTGCGCCTGATCGGTCTGAACCGACCCGACAAGCGCAATGCCTTCAACTTCCAGATGATTGGTGAACTGGCCACCGCGTACACCAGCTACAACGATGATCCGCAGTTGCGCTGCGCCGTGGTGTACGGCCATGGCGGACACCTTTCCGGCGGCCTGGATCTCATGGACGTGCTACCCCGCGTCGCCAAAGACGGCATCGAGGTGTTGTACCAGGAAGACCAGGTGGATCCCTGGCGTGTGCTTGGGCGCCGCCTTGCCAAGCCGGTCATCGTGGCCGCGCAGGGCACCAGTTATACCGCGGCACTGGAGCTGATGATGGCCGCAGATATAGCCATCTGCGCCAGCGACACGCGCTTTGCGCAACAGGAAACCAGTCGCGGCATTTTCCCGTTTGGTGGCGCCACGCTGCGCATGCCGGCGCTGATCGGCTGGCACAATGCCATGCGCATCATGCTCACCGGGGAAGTCGTCGACGCCCAGCGCGCGCTGCAGCTCGGCCTGGTATCAGAAGTCGTGGTTCCGGAACACCTGCTGGAGCGCGCCATCGAACTGGGCGAAAGAATCTGCAAGCAGGCGCCGCTCGCGGTACAGGCCCTGCTGGCCAACGCAGCGCTGGCGCGGGATGCGCACCTCGATGCAGTCAGCGCTGACCTGGTGGAACGCGGACTCGACATCATGCGCACCGAGGATGCCCAGGAAGGCGCAATGTCGCTGATGCAGAAACGCCATGCCGTTTTCAAGGGAGCCTGAACAAACCATGTCCAATACCATTTTCCAGAAGATCATCGATCGGCAGATTCCGGCCGACATCGTTTATGAAGACGACCGCTGCATTGCCTTTCGGGATGTGAATCCGCAGGCACCGACCCACCTGCTGCTGATCCCGAAAAAACCGCTGCCCAAGCTGACCGACGCGACCCCCGAGGACCAGGAACTGCTGGGCTACCTGATGCTCAAGGTCGGCGACATCACCCGCGAACTGGGCATCGACGATTCTTTCCGGCTGGCAATCAACAATGGTGCCAAGGCCGGCCAGACCGTGTTTCACCTGCACCTGCACATCCTCTCCGGACGCAGTTTTACATGGCCACCGGGCTAGACCGGGAAGGGCTGGACCGCTGCCCGGTTCTGCGCGAGGACGCAGACTGGATGCAGGCGCGCCTGCAGGATACCAGCAGCCGTTTTCTCGTCGTGCAGTCCGAGCAGATCGATTTCCTGGCGGATGGCGTTGGCCAGCCGGTCGCATTACTCCGTGCCAACCTGAAGCCCGGGGCCATGCCGGTGTTTCTCGGCGCCCACGAAGGTGCCTGTTACTTTTTCGTGCTGGCAGATGAAGTACAGGAATTCGACCCGGCACTGCAGTTTCGCCCCCTGTTCGAGGTCGCACCCGAAATCAGCCTCGCCTGGCTGGAGATGCTCTTCCTGACACGCGCCCTGCTGCTGTGGGAAAACACGCACCGCTATTGCGGGGCCTGTGGCGCGCCGACCGAAAAGAACTTCAGCGGCTGGATGCGCACCTGCACACAGTGTCAGCGGGAGATCTATCCCCGCGTGGACCCTGCCATTATCGTCATGGTGACGCATGAGGATCGCGCCCTGCTGGTGAACAAGCCATCCTGGCCGGAGTCCCGCCGCTCGGTGATTGCCGGTTACGTCGACCCGGCTGAAACCATGGAAGACGCGGTGCGCCGCGAGGTCTTTGAAGAGAGTGGCGTACGCATCGGCACGGTGCGCTACCACACCTCGCAACCCTGGCCCTTTCCGGGCTCGCTGATGCTGGCCTGCATTGCCGAGGCCATCGACCCGAACATCGATACCGACAGCTACCCGGAACTCCGCTGCGCCGAGTGGTACAGCCGTGACGAGCTGAACGCCGCGGTGCAGGCCGGCGAGGTGGACCTGCCCTTTGCCCGTGCCGTGTCGCGCGAACTCATTGATTTCTGGCTTCACCAATAATTGCCCTTCCCGCCCGTCCCCGGCTCTGCTTTACTTGTGCAGAATTCGAACACCCCAATCCAGGCCCACTTATGAAACACAATCTGTTTTCCATCGCCCTGGCTGCTGCTTTCACGGCCTTGCACGCGTTGCCGCTGGCTGCCGCGGACGAACCAGCACCGGACAGCCCGGAGTGGGGTCAGCGCGAGATCAGCAACTACGCGATTACCGGGCAGGGCCCGATGGGGCAGGCTTCCAACCCGGCCTTCATGCAGCAACTGGAAGCCCAGAGCGCTGCCAACCGCGCTGCATTCTTTGCCCGCCAGCAAGCCGACCCGGCGTGGAACAGCTGGGGCAATCTCTGCCACGGCTGGGATCAGCAATGCGCCGGAGACCCGTTCCGCTACCCGGATGCTCCCGGCCCACGCGGGACCGGGTGGTATGGCGTGGTGGGCGATGTCACCCCGGTCACTTTTTACGACCGCGATGGGGCACGCCTGTCCGGGCGCATCTGGAAACCCGCCGCCAGCTATGCCGGCGAACACTGCACATTGGGCCAGGGCAACTCCGTGGTGCCCATGCCTGCGTTCCCCGGCGCCGTGATCATCAACGGCTCGGTACAGGCCCCGGAACCACTCTACTGGTGGGCGGCACAGGCACTGGTCGAGTCCTGCTACATGGTCATGACCTTCGACCCACGCGGGCAGGGTCGCTCCGATTTCCAGGCGCCGGACGGGCAGCAGGGCAGCAATGCCAATCCCATCGTTTTTGAGACCGGGCTGGTCGATGCCATCGAATTTTTCTTTGCCACCGACGAACGTGCCTATCCGCATACCGGCGCGGTGCCGACCGACTCGGCGAACCCGTATGCCGCACACCTGGACCGGGACCGCTTTGCCATTCTCGGCCATTCACTGGGCGCTCGCGGGGTTTCCAGTGTGCAGGGCTACGGCGCACCCGGCGCACTGACCTGGACGCAAGCCGGTGGTGGCGCAGTGCTGGATGCCAATCCGGTGGACGTGGCCGTGGCCTGGGACAATCTCACGGATCCCGCCAGCGCGGACAGCGGCGGTGGCCCGCCCGAGGGTTTCCCCGGCGCTGAGCAGTACCAGGAGTACAACGAGCAGTACGGGCCGCAGGGCTTGTCGCCGGTGGTGCCGCGGGTGCCGACCATGGGCCAGTCTGCCGACTATTACCTGACCCCGACGCCGTTTACCCAGCCACCGGACCGGCTGGAAAAAACCCGCGGATTTCTCGCCTGGCAGGCAGCCGGCGTTCCCGCCTATCAACTGGTGATCCGTGGCGGCACGCACTACGAATGGTCGCTGATTCCGAGTTTCCCGACTTCAGCCTGGGGGCTGGACCCGGCCACCGGCCAGATGACCGATTCCCTGGGCTGGGGCAATCCACTGGCCAAACATTACAGCATCGCCTGGCTGGACTACTGGCTGAAACTGCCCCGTGAGCCCGGCTCGCAGGATGCGCTGGAGCGGCTGCTGAATGACCAGCAGTTCTGCGAACGGCTGAGCTTTTATTTCACCAGCGCGCGCAGTTTCCCGAACCGCGCACCCGGCAACGGGCCAGCCGCAGCCGTGCAGCATGAAAACGCGGATATTCGCAGCAGTTGCATCGCCAGGTAGCGACTGAAAGCTGCCATGCCCGGGCGCACCGGGCATGGCCGGCCGCTTATTTGGCCTCGAGTTGCCGTACGTAGGATGCGGCCGATTCCAGCCCGCCGGCTTCTGCCTTGCGGAACAGGATCAGTGCCTTCTCCGGATCCGGCGGCACGTGCAGGCCTTCCATGTAAATCAGGCCCAGGTTGGCAAGCGCCAGCAGGCGTATCCGCCCATCGGCCTCGGCGGCCACTGACTCCAGCAACTGCAGGGCCCGTTGCGAATCAACCGGTATCCTCCCGCCCTGGCTGAGCAATCGGGCCAGTTCCAGGCGGGCTCCCATGTGGGCCGGATCGCGGGCCAGGGTCCGCTCGAAATAGTCCTTGGCCACGCGAATGTTGCCATCACGCAGGGAGCGCACGCCCAGGTTGAACAGCGCCGGGGCAAACTGGAATTCATCGGCCGCCGCCAGCCAGTGGCGGGCCGCCAGGTTTTCATCCTTCAGGCTCAGGGCGTACTCGGCGAGTTCCATGTAGGCCTGTGGATGACCCGCGGTTTTCAGCAATTGAATCCCGGCCCTGGAATCGGCGGGCATACCCAGCCCGTACAGGTGGATGTGACCCAGGAAAACCTGTGCCGAAGGAATACCGTCTTTTGCAGCAGCACGGAAATACGCGAGGATGCGCGGGTCGTAGCGGGGAAATTTCTCGAATTTCTCCTCGTACAGAATCTGCAGGTATTGCTCGGCCGTCGGGTTCAGCAACCAGGCTTCGCGGATCAGCAGTTCAATGGCCGCATCGGTCTCGTCGGTGGCGAACAGGGCCGCCCCGGCTGACGGCAGCGCCGGATCGAGGGTCAGGTCATGGTCCACCTGGGCACGCAATACCAGGTCTTGCTGCAAATCACGCAGCACCTTGTAGGCTTTGACAGCAGTTTTTTCCTGGCCGGCCAGCGCGGCCCGGCGCAACCAGCGCGTGGCATCTTCAAAACGGGAACCATCCTCGCGATCGAGGTATTGCAGGCCCAACTTGAGCATGGCGGCCGGCTCGCCACCTTCTGCCGCCCTGACCAGTTCCCGGCTTGGTTCGGCGGCCTGCACCCGCCAGGCACCCATAACCAGCACCACCGTCAGGATGGCGCAAAGCCCCGTACGTATGAAATTCAACCCTCGCTGCATCGTCTATCCTGTATGAACCATAAAAAATGGGCAGGCCGGCCCCGGCTGCGTTCCTGCAAGAATCACCGACATGAACTGCTAAAGGGAGGCAATCATGGCACAGACACTGGAAGTATCCATCGACATCGCCAAAGACGTCGATACCGTATTCAGCACGCTGACCAGCGCCGATTATATCAAGGCCAAGATGGAAGCTATCGGCGCACGCAATATAAATGTTCAGCAGGCCGGCGCGGACGGCACCAGCGCCACCCTGATCTATTCCCGCGAAGAGCGGGCCGAGGCGCCTTCCGCCCTGAAGAAATTCGTCAAGGAATGGAACGCGATCACCAGCACCGACAAGTGGAACGGCGCGGCCGGTGGCGAGTACCGCTGCGAGTACGAAGTGGACATGAGCGGCCCGGTTTCCATCGGCGGCATCCATACGCTGGTCCCGAATGGCTCCGGAACCACGTCGAAAATTGTCACCACCATCAAGTGCGGCATTCCGCTGGTCGGCAAGAAACTGGAAGAGTTCGTAGCCGGACTGGCCAAGGTCAGCCTGCAGGAAGACGTGGAATTCCAGAAAAAGCATATCGAGGGCTGACCCCGGCCCGCCCGAATGATCCCCCGCACTGCGGGGGATTTTTTTACCTGTATAATTCGCCCGCACTTTACAGCGAACCGAATTCACCATGTCCCAGGTAGCCGAACAGGCCGCCCGGCGCCGGACCTTCGCGATCATCTCGCACCCCGACGCCGGCAAGACCACCATGACCGAGAAACTGCTGCTGTTTGGCAATGCCATTCAGCTGGCAGGCACCATCAAGGCAAAAAAGTCCGGTCGCCACGCGACCTCTGACTGGATGGCGCTGGAGCAACAACGGGGCATCTCGGTCACCACTTCGGTCATGCAGTTCCCCTACCGGGAACGGGTCGTCAACCTGCTCGACACACCGGGTCACGAGGATTTCTCCGAGGATACCTACCGCACGCTGACCGCCGTGGATTCGGCGCTGATGGTCATCGATGCCGCGCGTGGCGTGGAATCACGCACCATCAAGCTGATGGAAGTGTGCCGCATGCGCGACACGCCGATCCTGACCTTCATCAACAAGCTGGACCGCGAGATTCGCGACCCGATTGAGGTGCTCGACGAGATCGAGCAGGTGCTGTCGATCGAATGCGCACCGATCACCTGGCCGATTGGCTCGGGCCGCAACTTCAAGGGCGTGTACCACTTCCTGACCGACACCATCCACCTGTACACCCAGGGCCAGGGGGATCGGATTCCTGACGACCGCACCATCTCCGGCCTCGATTCGCCGGCAGCCACCGAGGCGCTGGGCGAATGGGCCGCAGAACTGCGCGACATGGTGGAACTGGTACGCGGCGCCTCCCACGAGTTCGATCTTGACGCCTACCAGGCGGGTCGGCAGACGCCGGTGTTCTTTGGCACGGCACTGGGCAATTTCGGTGTCCGCGAGATGCTGAACGGCTTTGTGGACTGGGCACCGCCACCCCGCCCCCGCGTCACGGATGCCGGCGAGATCCAGCCGGAGGACGACAACTTCAGCGGCTTCGTTTTCAAGATCCAGGCCAATATGGACCCCAACCACCGCGACCGCATCGCCTTCCTGCGGGTCTGTTCGGGCGGCTACCTGCGCGGCATGAAAATGCGTCACGTACGCATGGGCCGGGACGTACGCATTGCCGACGCCGTGACGTTCCTGGCCGGCGAACGGGACCACGTCGAAGAGGCCTGGCCGGGCGACATCATCGGCCTGCACAATCACGGCACCATCCAGATCGGCGATACCTTCACCGGGACGGGCGACTACCGGTATACCGGCATTCCCAACTTCGCACCGGAGATGTTCCGCCGGGTACGCCTGAAAGACCCTTTGAAGAGCAAGCAGTTACGCGCGGGCCTGACCCAGTTGTCTGAAGAGGGCGCGGTGCAGGTATT
>JBFJWR010000075.1:0-10569 GCA_041623535.1 Pseudomonadales bacterium | reverse complement strand
TCAAGGTCGATGGCTGGGCCGGCCGCGACGCTGCGCGCCAGGCGGTAACCGATTCCATCAATGCCTACGAAAAGTAGCCGGACCCGGCAGCAGAAATCACCTGCGACCGGCGCGTAACGCGCCGGTCGCAGCGTTTCCGGTCTTTCTTGTCAGGCCGGCTCGGAAGCCGACTCATGCAGCACCGAGAACAGCGCTTCAAACTGTTCGGTGAGTTTGTGCTTGGGGCTCATATAGACCAGCGGCAGGCTGCGATCATGCGACTCGCGCATGATCACCGACGATGACAGGTAGGTGTCGAGGATCGGCAGGCCTTCTTCACGAAGCTCATCCACCACCCGGCGCGGCAGATTGGCACGCGGCTGGAACTGGTTCACGATAATGCCTTCCACCCGCAGATTTTCGTTGTGATCCGACTGGGTCTCCTGCACGTTTTCCAGCAGACTGTAGAGCGCCCGGCGGGAAAAGTCGTCACAGTCGAACGGAATCAGGCAGGTATCTGCCGCAATCAGGGCCGACAGCGTATAAAAGTTGAATGCCGGCGGCGTATCGATATAGATCGCATCGAACTCATCCAGCGCGCCCAGTGCCTCGCGCAGTTTGAAAATCTTGTGCTTGGCTTCCAGTTTCGCATGCAGGTCACCCAGGTTCGGGCTGGATGGAACAATGCTGAGGTTCTTGTGCGGCGTTTCACGCACAAACTGCCCGAACCCCTTGCTCATCAGGCTGAACGAGAGCGTCTGGTTAAAAAAGCTTTCGATGGAATCGTTGTAGTCGTCGGCATCCCGGCCCAGCAGGTACTGGGTGGTGTTGCACTGCGAATCCAGATCCAGCACCAGTGTACGCAATCCGCGTGACGCACTGATTGCCGCCAGGTTACAGGTGATGCTGGATTTTCCAACGCCGCCTTTCTGGTTAAAAACCACACGCTTGATCGCGCCCATTTGCCGTCCCCGTTATGAAATCATTCAATGAACCGGGGCCGCATCACTGCCAGTTTCTGTCAGTCCCGCTGTCTGCCGGCCGCACGAAAATCGCACGAACAGCATCAGGGGTGATTACTTATCACTGCCCCCGGGTGAATGCAATGACTTCGTGCCGGGCAACCGCAATATCAACCCTGTGAGAGCAACTCGCGCAACTGGATGATGCCGGCATTGGCACGTGCCAGGTACGAGGCCATGACCAGCGAATGGTTCGCCAGCAGTCCGAATCCTGACCCGTTCAGCACCATGGGGGCCCACAGGGTTTCCTGGGTACCTTCGAGTTCGCGAATGATCTGCTGCAGGCTGACGCGGGCATTTTTCTTGTCCAGCACCTCACCGAAGTCATGCTCGACGGCCTGCAGGAACTGGATCAGCGCCCAGGCCGTACCGCGCGCCTCGTAAAAGACATCGTCGAGTTCCCACCAGGAAGTGCGCACTTCCATTTCTTGCTTGCGCCTGGTCGGTGGCCGGGTTGCCGGGTCACCCGCCTGGCCGGTATGCAGGCGCGGAGTGCCAACGCTGGCGCCCAGGCGCTGGGACAGGCTGCCCAGGCGGGTTTCGATATCACCCAGCCAGGCATTCAGATTGTCAGCCCGGGCATAAAACTGCGCGTTCGGCTGGGCATTCTGCTGGGCCGGCGCAGCAAGCCGGTCCAGGTACTTGCCCAGGGCCTTGATGCCACGCTCGTACTCGCTCTCGGAAGCCGGCATGGCCCAACTGTTATTGTCAAAGTGAAACTGCGGCTCGGCAATCGCCAGGTCACGGTCTTCGGCAGATTGAGACTGCGAACGGCTGATATCACGACGCAGCGCGCGGGCCAGATCGCGCACCTGCACAAGAGCGCCGAATTCCCAGTTGGAGATGTTGTCCAGCCAGACGCCGGGCGGAAAGATGTCATTGCTGATATAGCCGCCGCGCTTGGCCAGCAGGGTTCCGGCTACTGCCTGCAGGGTCTGCGTGGTTCGCGACCCCACCACCTCGGCGCGTTTCGCCGCCCCCGCAGCCATCACCGGCTCGGCCGGCGGATAGCTCCAGTACATCCCGATGCCGAGCATGACCAGCAGGTAAGTCAGTGTGACCAGCAGGGTGATCCGTGCAAAACGTGCGCCGCGCATATCGATATATTCCACCAGTGCTTTCATGGATTAGTTCCCCGTCGCTTCCAGGCTGCGTGAGGGTAACACGGGCACCCGTACTTGCAGACAGCCTCCGTCAGCAAATTCCAGCAACAACGGCAGTTCATCGCCGGCCCGTGGCACCTGTTGCAAACCGAACACCATCAGGTGCATACCACCCGGCTGCATACCAACCCGGCCCGCCGCGGGTATCGCCACCTGCTCAAGATGACGCATGCGGGCCACTCCGGCGACCAGTTCCGTGGTGTGTACCTGTACCGAGGTGGCGTGCGGACTGCTGACGCCGACCAGCGTGCGCAATTGCGGGCCATCGTTAACCAGATCGAGATAGACGGCGACTGGCGTGGCAACCGGGGGCGGTTCGCGCACCCAGGCCGAATCAACGCGCATCTCGGCCGCGACCGGCCCATGGACCAGCAGCAACAGGATGACTGGCAGCCAGCGCCGCAGCAACTTCATAAGGCGCGTATCAGGCTTTGAGTTCCGGGCCGGGACGCTGCAGGCCAAAGCCGACGCCGCCGTCGAGACCCAGTTCCTCGAGCTGCTTCCATTCTTCGTCGCTCTCCACGCCTTCTGCGTACAGGGCGATATCCTGTCCGTGGGCAATTTGGGCCATGGACTGAACGAAAAACTGGTTGTCCGGACTGTTGTGGATATCGCGAATAAAACTGCGATCCACTTTTACACTCTGTACCCGCAGGCTTTGCAGGTAGGAGAAAGTCGCAGCGCCCACGCCAAAGTGATCGATGGACATCTGCGCGCCCAGTTCGCGCGACAACTGGACCAGTCGCCGGACCTGTTCGCCACGGGTTTGCACGCTGTACTCCGGCACTTCCAGGATCAGGCGGCGAACATCCTTGTGACTTCTCGCGTACTCGCGCACCCAGTCAACAAACTCGGGAGATTCCAGCGAATGGGGAGAAATATTCACGCACAGGTGCACTTCTGGATGCTCGGCCAGTCTCTCCAGCGCCAACTCAATGATCAGCCGGTCGAACATCGGCAGCAGGTTGAAGCGCTCGGCCATCGGCAGGAATCCGCCGGCAGACACCACCTCACCATCGAGCTCGATACGTGCCAGCACTTCGAAGTGACAGACCTTACGGTCGGGCAATGAAAAAATCGGCTGGTAATGGAAGATCAGCGACCGGGTCGAAAGCACCCTGGTCAGAATGGACTGCCACTCGCCAGCCTGGCGGACCGGTTTGTCGCGCTGGGTGCTGTCATCGGCGCGCTGGTACATGATCCAGCAATTCACGCCACGGCCCTGTGCCTCGCGCAACGCCATGTCGCACTCGGACAGCAGGGCTTTCATGTCGCGCTTCTCTTCGCTGTAGCTGGCGCCGATGTGTACCACGTTGTGCGGCATCACTTCCTGAAAGACGTGCAGATCGATCAGGGCCTGGTAACACTGCTCGATCATTTCCGCGGCCTTGTCGCCGGTCAGATTGGGCAGAAACGCGTTGAAGTTGGCGCCGGCATTGCGGGATATCGCGACGTTGGTCACCTCCTGCAATTGCGTGACCATCACCTGCGCCACCTGTTCCAGCAACAGGTCACCGGCCACGTGCCCCTGCTCCTCGTTGTACTTCCCGAAATCGCCGATCGTCAGGAAGAGCACCGCGCCGACACCGGAGCCCTGCTCCGAGGCCATGTGCGCCTTCAGGCGACTGTCAAACTCGCGCCGGTTGCCCAGTCCGGTGACCGGATCGCGTAGCGACTGGGCGCGGAATCGTTCGGCCAGTTCCACCTGCTCCGCGAAAATCTTCTTCAGTTTTTCCACCATGCGGTTCATGGCCAGCACCACGCTGCGCAGTTCCCGGGTGCGCGGAATCCGCTCCAGAACGCGGAAATCACGCTCGGAAATAGCCACGGCCTGCTGCTCCACCTCGCCCAGCGGACGCAGAACCAGGCGCAGAATGAAGGCCATCAGGATACAGGCAAGCACCAGCACGATGAGGAAGGTTTTCAGTTGCTCGCTGGTGATACGCCACAGGTCACGGTATGCACCTTCAGGGCTGCTGGTGACCGTCAGATCGCCGACCTCGTACCAGCCGTTGCTGACGATTTCCGTGGCGCTGGGGCTCTCGATCTGGACCAGGTTCAGGAACCATCCCGGCACGCCATCGACGACGGGGATGCCGCCCTCAGACACCTCCACCTCCTTGATCACGTTGCCCAGCTCATTGCTGGTGAAAGCGATCCGCTGATACAGGCCGCCACGATCGAAGGCGACCGCGATCATGCGCTCTATGATGATCGGGTCCATGTCCGAGCCGCTCTGAATCGACATGCTCAGCGAGGTGGCTGAGTCCTGTGCGTGACCCGCGAGTTGTTCCTCGATATACCGTTGTGCGTTCAGCACGCTGACCAGCAGGGAACTGGAGAACAGCACCACGAAAACGAGAAGCATCACGATGATCAGCTGGCGTAACAAGGTCATGCAGTTTCTCCCAGAATCAAAATTATCCGCCCCATGCGCCGGCGCTCAGGCGCGACTGGAGGTCATTCCACATACTCAGCCGGCCGGCACCGCCCACCCGCTTGCCGGATCCCGACCTGTCGGCCAGCCACAGGCCGGCACCGTTGAAGTTGTATACCGGCTTGAGGTCACCGCGCTGGGTAGCCGGCAGAATTTCAAAGTTCAGGTTATCCAGTACCAGCGGCACCCGACGTGCCTCCGGGCTGTAGGTCAGCACCATGTGCGCCTGCTCTCCGTACGAGAGCCGTGCCTTGACGTACGTGATCCGCAATTTGCTTTCAGACACGCCCATTGCCCGCAGGGTGTAGTACTTGGCGATGGAATAATCCTCGCAGTCACCACCGCCCCGCGCCAGGAACTCAATGGGCGTGGCCCAGTAATCGTTCAGCTTCCACAGGTTGATGTCATCGACAAAAATAATATTCTCATTGAAGAAGTCGTTGACGATGCGCAGCTTTTCAGCCTCGGGCTTGTTGCTGTGCGTATCGACGAGTTTTTCCCAGTCCTGAAGGCGCTTTCGTGACGCGGCTCCAAAGCGGTTTTCCACTGCCGACAGGATCGCCTGGGTGACACCAAGGTCGGCGGCCGTGCCCAGCAGTGCAGCCAGCAGCAGGACCGGCACCAGCAGCAGCATGGCGCCCGCACGCAGTCGTTTCGGTAAGCAGAACGAGGCGGTCATGATGCGGAAATCATTCGTCCTTTTCCATGCAGTTGCTGCCGGCGCAGCCCCCCTGGGCCGGCGCACCGGATTACGTTTTCAGCGCCGCCAGACCAGCCGGATCATCGGCTGCGCAGACGCATGAATGGTAGCACGCAGGGGCTCTTCCCCGGCGAAATGGCGCAGGCGGTCAAACAACCAGACACCCTGCAGGTCATCGGGTGCCAGAATTTCAATATACGCCTTGTTCTCGACCGCGTTTTCCGCAATCAATTCCAGCTCTTTGGCCAGTATATCGGCATCCCGCAGGCGCACTGCGTCTGCCGGCAGCGTGTACTCGCGCAGCCCCCGGCGCGACAACTGGTGTATGTACTGGCGCGTTCCACGAATGCCCGGGTGGTTCAGGGCAAATTTTCCGGCGCGGGTCAGGTAGAGTTCGGCCTGCTTGTAATCACCGCGCTGCGCCGCCTCCAGGCTGAGATCAATGGACTGGTCCAGTACGCTCTCAAGGCCCTGGCGCGCCGCCGCGTTACGTGGATCCTTCTGTAACACGAGCTGGTAGTAATCCCGCGCATTGAAGCCGGGCGGATGGGTGAGTCGCCCGGCCCGCGATGCCCATTCCGCCTGCGCCAGCCACTGGCTGATCTGCGGGTCGGCCGATTCATAGCGTGGTGACGACTGCGACGAAACGCCCGCCCGGGCCGACGGACGGGGCCCTGACGCGGAACTTTCCGCCGGCTTCTGCTTCAAAAGACTGGCCTGTGCGACTTTGTCCTCAGCGCTGGCCGCAGGAGATTCGGCTGTGGCCACCTGGCTGCCAGGCGCCGGCTCAGAATCGGCCGGCCCGGCGGGCGTCACCGGCGGCAGATCAGAAGCCAGCTCATCGTCCAGAAAGACACAGCCCGACAGCAACACGCTGATGAGCAATACGCACGCGCCGGAACGTAATAAACTCGACGGCTCTGAACCTGAAGATCGGAAAGGCGAATATATTGGCAAACCCGGAGTTCCCGTTGCAGGGTGAAAATAAACTGGCGTTCCAGACCGCCGCGGCGCGCAACCAGCTGCGCAGGTGGCCGGTTTTCTGCGCAGTGGCATGGATCTGGTGCTTATCGTTTCTAGTGCATGGCGCAGAAAACGTCCAACCTACCGGTCAGGGCTCTGTATTCGGGCAGATGTTCCGCAAGGGGCCGGACTTCCTGCCGGTTGACGAGGCATTCCGGCTGTTCGCCCAGGCCACCGATGACGGTCACATCGAAGTTTATTTCCAGATCACACCGGAATACTACCTGTACCGGCAGCGCTTCACGTTCAACGTGGCAGGCGTGGCCGTCGAACCGGTCAACTGGCCGACAGGCGAGCAACACGAGGACGAGTACTTCGGCACGGTGGAGGTCTACCGCGACGACCTGACCCTGCGCCTGCCCACACCGTCCACCAGCGGCAACGCCCCCCCGACGATCACCGTCGGGTACCAGGGCTGTGCCGATGCCGGGCTCTGCTACCCGCCCACCGAACGCCAGCTGGCGATCACCGGCATGGATGGCCGGCCGCCTGCAGCACTTGACCCGCCTACCACCGCCAAAACTGTCACCACCGCCACGGCAGATCAATCACCGGCAGAACTGCAGAGTCTCTTCTGGTTCCTGCTGGCCGGACTGGGCCTGACGTTCACGCCCTGCGTGCTGCCGATGCTGCCCATCCTTTCCAGCGTGATCCTGGGCCCCGGCAAACGCGTCTCCACACCACGAGCCACCGCGCTCACCCTCGCATATGTATCGAGCATGGCGGTGACCTTTGCGCTGGCCGGCGTGCTGGTGGGGTATTTCGGTGCCCGCCTGAACCTGCAGGCGCACCTGCAGAATCCGCTCATTATCAGTATTTTTGCCGGCCTGTTCGTGCTGCTGGCGTTGTCCATGTTTGATCTGTACGAAGTGCGCATGCCGGCCGCCCTGAGGCGACTGGCTCATGCCCGCGGGGGCGAGGGCAGCCTGACGGGGGCGGCTCTGATGGGTGCAATCTCCAGCCTCGTGGTATCCCCCTGCGTGACTGCCCCGCTGGCCGGCGCACTGCTTTACATCGCCGCAACCGGCGACGCCCTGTACGGCGGACTGGCCCTGCTGACCCTGGGCGGGGGCATGGGTGTGCCGCTGCTGATTGCAGGCATCGGGGGTGGTCGCCTGATACCACGCTCCGGCCCGTGGATGCTGGCGGTCAAGCAGCTGTTCGGCGTCCTGATGATCGGTGTGGCGATCTGGATGCTGGAGCGCTTCCTGGCCGGCCCGCTGACCCTGGCCATGTGGGCGGGGCTGGCACTGCTCTGTGCCGTCGGCGCACGCGCCGTGGCCCGATCTTCGGACGGTGCCCTGGAGAATACCGCCAATGTCTTCGCACTCGGCAGTTTTCTGCTGGCGGCAATCTGGCTGGTCGGATCCCTGTCAGGGGCCAGCAGCCCCCTGCAGCCCCTGAGCCGACTGACCGCGGCTGGAAACTCGCAAGTTGGTGGAAATTTCACCGAATTTCACCGCAAATTTCGTGTAGTTCATGATATTTCGTCATTACAGGCGGAATTGCGCCGGGCCACAGAAGCTGGCCAGCCCGCGTTCGTTGATATCTATGCAGACTGGTGCATCTCGTGCCGGATCATGGAAGATAAAGTTCTCGGCTCAGCCGCCGTGCAACAACGCCTGGCGGGGCATGCCCTGATCCGGGCGGATGTGACCGTGACCAACGCAAAGACCACCGAACTGCTGGAATTCTTCGGCGTGTTCGGACCGCCCGCCTGGATTTTCTTCGACGCACAGGGACAGGAAGCCAGAAATATGCGCGTAGTCGGAGAAATCAGCGAAGATCACTTCATTTTATTGCTTGATAGGCGCAAGTAACCAATCATGGCTGCTTTTCCGGCGTTTGCACGGAAATTCACCGCAGATTGACCCGATCGACGCAAACTTGTGTCGATTTCACGGGATATCATCGACATCTGACGCCTTATAGGCTAATTTGAGTCCAATCAACGAAAGTTCCGACGACCCAGGTACCAGCTGCATAGTCATGCTCATTCTTGTACTGCACGGCCCCAATCTCAACCTGCTGGGAACGCGTGAGCCGGAAACATATGGCGCCACCACGCTGGCGGAGATCAACGAGTCCCTGGAGCAGCAGGCAAAAGCCGCCGGGGCAGAAATTTCCTTCCTGCAAAGCAATGCCGAGGCCGACCTGATCAACCGCATCCAGGCAGCAGGCCCGGAAGGCGTCGATCGCATCGTGTTCAATCCCGGCGCCTTCACCCATACCAGTGTCGCCCTGCGTGATGCCTTGCTTGCAGTTGCCATCCCGTTTTACGAAGTTCACCTCACAAACCTCTATGCGCGGGAAGTTTTCCGACATAAGTCCTATTTTTCAGATATCGCCCAGGGCGTGATAGCGGGATTGGGTGCACAGGGCTATCAGTTCGCCCTGCAGGCATCGCTCTCCGCTCCGCGCCAGTAAGCCAGGGAAGCCACCTCATGGACATCCGCAAAGTAAAAAAGCTGATTGAGCTGCTGGAAGAATCCGGCATTGATGAACTGGAAATTCACGAGGGCGAAGAGTCCGTACGCATCAGCCGGGGCCGCCACCAGGCGATCATGGCCGCCGCGCCTGCAGCGGCCCCCGCAGCAAGCCCGGCACCGCAACCGGCACCGGCGCCAGTTGCGGATAAGACACCGGAAGCGCCCACCCTCGGCAAGGAAGAACCGGCGCTGAAGGGGCGCCTGGTCCGATCCCCCATGGTTGGCACTTTCTACAACAGCCCGTCCCCCAGTTCGCCCTCTTTTGTCCAGCAGGGGCAGACCATCAAGTCCGGCGATGTCGTCTGCATCATCGAAGCAATGAAAATGATGAACCAGATCGAGAGCGAGCACGGTGGTGTCATTGAAGCGATCCTGGTCGAAAGCGGCCAGCCGGTGGAATACGATCAACCGCTGTTCTCGGTCCTCTGACGCGTCAGGCGTAGCCATTCATGGACAAGGTACTCATAGCGAACCGGGGCGAAATTGCCCTGCGCATTCTGCGGGCATGCAAGCAACTGGGCATACGCACCGTGGCCGTCCACTCGCAGGTCGATCGCGATCTGATGCATGTCCGGCTCGCAGACGAAACCGTGTGCATCGGCCCCAATGCCGCGCAGGACAGCTATCTCAATATCCCGTCGATCATCAGCGCCGCAGAAGTCACAGACGCTTCGGCCATACATCCCGGCTATGGCTTCCTGGCTGAGAATGCCGACTTCGCCGAGCAGGTGGAGAAAAGCGGATTCCGGTTTATCGGCCCGACCCCCGAGGTCATCCGCCTCATGGGCAACAAGGTGGCCGCCATCAGGGCCATGAAAGAGGCCGGCGTACCGACCGTACCGGGGTCCGATGGCCCGCTAGGCGACGAGCCCGAGCCGATCCTGGAAATGGCCCGCGAAATTGGCTACCCGGTCATCGTCAAGGCAGCTGCTGGCGGCGGCGGGCGCGGCATGCGGGTCGCGACCTCGCCGGAAACACTGCTCAACGCGCTACAGGTCACGCGCAGCGAGGCCAAGGCCGCGTTTGGCGACGACACCCTGTACATGGAGAAATTTCTCGAGAATCCGCGCCACGTCGAGGTGCAGGTGCTCGCCGATGCGCACGGTAACGTGGTGCACCTGGGCGACCGTGATTGCTCCGTGCAACGACGGCATCAGAAAGTCATTGAAGAGGCGCCCGCGCCGGGTATTCCACACGAATTGCGCGAAGCCACAATGGAGAGCTGCCTCGAAGCCTGCCGACGCATAGGCTACCGGGGCGCCGGCACATTCGAGTTTCTGTACCAGGACGAACGCTTCTACTTCATTGAAATGAACACCCGCCTGCAGGTCGAGCACCCGGTATCGGAAATGGTGACCGGTATCGATATCGTCCGCGAACAGTTGCGGGTTGCAGCCGGCGAGACACTGGGCTTTTCCCAGAAAGACATCGTGATTCGCGGTCATTCTTTTGAGTGCCGGATCTGCGCCGAAGACCCGGAAACCTTCATGCCCAGTCCCGGCAAGGTCCGACATTTTCATGCACCCGGCGGACTCGGTGTACGCGTCGATTCGCACCTGTACAACAACTACACCATTCCGCCCTATTACGACTCACTGGTCGCCAAGCTGATTTCCTTTGGCGAAGACCGCAAGACCGCACTGACCCGCATGCGCATCGCGTTGGAAGAAATCGTGATCGACGGCGTGAAGACCAACATTCCGCTGCAGATCCGCATCCTGGCCGACAGCAAGTTCCGCAAGGGCGGCGTCAACAT
>JBFJWR010000074.1:0-10576 GCA_041623535.1 Pseudomonadales bacterium | reverse complement strand
TCTATAAACAGGACGGCCTGGCGGCATTCACCAGCAGTGAAAAAGCGGCAGCCCGCACGCCACTGGAAGGCGGCCCTTTCAAGCCGTTCCTGGCAGCCCTGCAAAAGTTGCAGGCGGAGTTTCCGCGTGAAAGTTGCCCGATCCGCACCGGGCTGTTCACGGCGCGTTCCGCCCCGGCCCATGAGCGCGTGATCCGCACGCTGCGCAGCTGGGAAATCCGTCTTGATGAATCCCTGTTCCTCGGTGGCATGCCCAAATCCGATTTTCTGCGCGCTTTCAACGCGGACGTGTTTTTCGACGACCAGCCCATGCACTGCGACCTGGCCCGCGAGCATGTCGCAACCGGCCATGTGCCGCATGGTGTTGCCAATATCGAATCCGGTTCGTCTTCCTGATTACCTGTATTCGATACCGGGGCGTTTGACCGGCGACTCATGCAGGAGACGGCGATCAATCGCAACGATACGGGTGAAAGACGATTCTCGAGACGCGAGTGCATCCGGGCCTTGTTCCGGCAATGAGATAGAGCCCGGCTAGCGACCGTCGATTGCCAGTTCCGCGAGCCGCGCGCCGGCGTCATCCAGTATCAGCGACACGTCATGTGCGCCGGCGCGTCTCAAGAGTTTGACCTCTTCCTCGTTCAGCGCGTACACGCAGATGCGAATATCTGCGCAAGCCGCGACCACAGAGCGAACCACGGCCACGCGCGCCTCAATCTGGGGCAGTGCGATCACGACGCTTTCTATGTGTGCAAGATCGTGGCTATGCCACAGCGATGGGTCCCTGGCATCGCTGCATAACACGTTGCTTCCATCGCGCTCGTTTTTTGCGGCAACGATGGGATCAATGTCGATGCCGAGCACCGGAAAGTGGCGCTGCGCCAGCATCCGGTAGGCTGCGGCGCCGGTACGGCCCATGCCCACCACCAGGTGCCGGCAGGAATGCGGATCGTGCAATCTTTCCGCGGTCGGTTGCTGGTGCGGGGTTTCCAGCCTCGCCAGCCAGCCGGAGACTTTCTCGTGCAAGGTCAGCACCAGTCGATTGAGCGGCAGGTTGATGGCAAATGACAGCACCGTGGCGAGTGCGAGCACGCTGACGTAGTCCGCGGACAGCAGGCCGGAGGAATGCGCTGCCAGTCCACCGACCAGCGTGAATTCACTGTAACTGGTGAGTGTGGCGCCGGTGATGAAGGCACTGCGCCGCGGCATGCCCAACAGCGCGAGCAGGCAGTAGAAGAGGATGGCCTTGAAGGGTAATACCAACAGGATCAGCCCGGCCCAGTACAGGGCGTCCATTGAGGGCAGACCCAGCATGCCGACTTTCACGAAGAACGCGACCAGCAGCAGTTCTTTCAGGCTCCATATCTGTCCGGACAGTTCGTCTGAGCGGCGATGTCCGGCCATGATGGCCCCCGCCACCAGTGCGCCCAGTTCGGCGCTGATGCCCGCCGCGTGGAACCACGCAGCAAAGCCGAGAACCAGCGCAGTGATGTATACGAGTAACAGGTCGGGGGCATGGCTGCGATCGGCAAGCCAGCGCAACAGGGGGCGGCCGAGCAGTGCCGCCGGTAGCAGGAGCAGCAGCAGCGGGTCAAAGTGCGTCGTGCCCGCAACCGCCAGCATGGAGACGGCGACCAGGTCCTGCAGGATCAGGATGCCGATGGCAGCGCGGCCATGAGCCGCGCCGAGTTCGTTGCGTGCTTCCAGGTTTTTTGCCGCGATGACAGTACTGGAAAGACTGAGCAGCACGCCGAGATAGAGCGCCGGTTTCCAGTCCATGCCAAAAGAAAGGCAGGTGATCAGGAAGATCAGCGTGCTCAGCAGCAGGTGCAGGCCGCCGCCGGCCCAGACCACCCGGGTCATGATGTTTTGCAGATCCAGGTGCATGCCCACCGTGAAGAGCAGGAACAGCACCCCCAGCATGCTGGCATGTTCCAGCAGCGGCGTTACGGTTTCTCCGCTAAAGCCCAGTACCCACCCGGCCAGCAGGTAGCCGACAAAAATCGGCAGTCGGCACTGCTGCGCCAGCAGCCCGCAACCGTAAGCCAGGATGAGCCAGGTGAGTTCCAGCATGCGGGGGGACAGGCTCCGGAAAAAAGAAAGGGGCCTATCTTAGCGAAGTTTTCTGCTGTCGATGCAGGCCTAGAAAAAAGCGTACTTCATGCCCAGGCCGAACAGCGCGCTGGCCAGCAGTGGCTGCAGGTAGCGATTGGGGATGCGGGTGCCCACCCAGGTGCCGACCACGATGGCGGGCAGGGAGCCGACCAGCAACGAGCCCAGCAGGTAAAAATCCACGTTGCCGAGTGCCATGTGGCCGAGGCCGGCAATCAGGGTCAGTGGGACGGCGTGCGCCAGATCGGTGCCGACAATGTGAATGGAGGGCAGGCGCGGGTAGAGCATCAGCAGGATGGCCGTGCCAATGGCGCCGGCTCCCACCGAGGACAGCGTGACCATCACGCCAAGGCCGATGCCCATCAGGAACGTCAGTTTGCCGGCATTGCGGAGCGCCCATCCATAGTGCTCGACCGGAAGTTCTGCGGATTTCTGTATGCGTGTGCGTAACAGGATCACCAGGGAAGTGAGAATCAGCATGAAACCGAGCGCCACGGTGAGTAGATGCCCGTAGGCGCTGCTGTCGGGAAAGTAGCGATGCAGTACAGCAATGGTGACCAGCGCAGCCGGCAGGCTGCCGGCTGCCAGCGCCAGTACCACGCGCCAATGTATGGTTCCCTGCCGGTGGTGCATGACAACGCCGCCCGACTTGGTGATCGACGCGTAGAGGAGGTCGGTGCCCACGGCAATGTGAGGCGGGAAACCGAACAAGAGCAGCAACGGGGTCATCAGCGAACCACCGCCGATTCCCGTCAGGCCGACCGCAAAGCCGACGCCGGCCCCGGCGAGAATATAAAGCAAAAGATCCATTTCGGGCGTGGTCGCCAGTCGCAACTGTACAGGATGGTAAATCTAGCGATTTAAACCTATTCTGAAAAAGAATAAATCAATCTATTTATATTCCCTGATGAAACTTCAACAGCTTCGCTATATCTGGGAAGTTGCGCATCACGAGCTCAATGTTTCGGCGACCGCGCAAAGTCTTTACACGTCCCAGCCCGGGATCAGCAAGCAGATTCGCATGCTGGAAGATGAACTGGGCGTGGAAGTGTTTTCCCGCAGCGGCAAGCACCTCACCCAGGTCACCCCGGCCGGAGAAGTGATCCTGCGCATCGCGGGAGAAATCCTCCGCAAGGTGGATGCCATCAAGCAGGTGGCCCAGGAATACAGCGACGAGTCCAAGGGCAGCCTGTCGATTGCCACCACGCACACCCAGGCCCGCTATGCATTACCCGGCGTCATCACCGGCTTCATGGCGCAGTATCCGGATGTCGCTTTGCACATGCATCAGGGTACGCCGATGCAGATTTCCGAAATGGCTGCCGACGGTACCGTCGACTTTGCGATTGCCACGGAAGCGCTGGAACTGTTTACAGACCTGGTGATGATGCCCTGTTATCGCTGGAACCGGTGCGTGCTGGTGCCCAGGGATCACCCGCTGGCTGCCGCGTCGAAACTGCGGCTGAAAGATGTCGCGGCTTACCCGCTGGTGACTTACGTTTTCGGATTTACCGGGCGTTCGAAACTGGACGAGGCGTTTTTGAAGGAAGGCCTGGCGCCGCGCGTGATTTTTACCGCGACGGATGCCGATGTCATCAAGACCTATGTGCGTCTGGGACTGGGGGTCGGCATCGTGGCCCGCATGGCCTACGACCCGGAAACCGATGCCGACCTGGTGGCGCTGGACGCGAGCAAATTGTTCGAGTCCAGCACCACGCGGATCGGTTTCCGGAAGGGGACTTTCCTGCGCGGTTTCATGTACGACTTCATCGGTCGGTTTGCCCCGCACCTGACGCGTGATGTCATCAATGAGGCTTGCGAGCGCCACCTGCATGGCGAACTCGACAGCATGTTCGACCGCTTTGAATTACCGGAGATGTAACTGCGGCGCAGTCCTCAGCTTTTCACGTTGATTGCGTGCAAGCCGCATTCTGCCTGCGTGGCTTCTTCCCACCACCAGCGACCTGCCCGCTCGTGCTCACCCGGTCGCACCGGGCGTGTGCAGGGTTCGCAGCCGATGCTCACAAAGCCCTTTTCATGCAGTTCGTTGTAGGGGATTTCCTGCAGCATGATGTAGCTCCAGACCTTCTCGGATGACCAGCCCGCCAGTGGGTTGAACTTGACCAGTGCCGGATCGCGATCGCCACCCAGGGGGTCGATCTGCACGACGGGAACGTCAGTACGGGTCGGGCTCTGATCGCGGCGCTGGCCGGTGATCCAGGCATCCAGCGTGGCCAGTTTGCGGCGCAGAGGTTGAACCTTGCGAATACCGCAGCACTCTTTGTGTCCGTCCCGTAAAAAACTGTACAGGCCTTTTTCCCGCACCAGGTCTTCCAGGGCGCCGGCTTCGGGCGCGGTCACTTCGTAATGAATACGGTCACCGTAATGCTCGCGCACCTTGTCCAGAAACCGGTAGGTTTCCGGGTGCAGGCGACCGGTATCCAGCGAAAACACGTGTACGGGCTTGTCGCTGACCTGTACGGCCATGTCGATCAGCACAACGTCTTCGGCGCCGCTGAACGAAACTGCCACGCGATCGTGGTTTTGCAGGGCGTGACGGATGATTTCCTTGGGGCCGCTGGTGTCCAGCTTCTCGGCCAGGGCGGCAATCGTGGCATTGATGGTATTCATAATGATTTCGGTTCTGGGTGGAATTTCCGGGCTGCGAATCCTAGCAGAACCCCTAACGAATTAAAAAACAAGCAGGGCGGTCGCCGATTCCCTGCCGGGCTGCATTGCCAGCCTGCAGGCCAACGGCTAGAGTGGCGCCCACATTGCCCCGCGGAGAGTCTGCCCATGGAAATCGCCTGCCTGGACCTGGAAGGAGTGCTGGTGCCGGAAATCTGGATCGGCGTCGCGGAGCGCACCGGTGTCGAAGAGTTGCGGGCCACGACCCGCGAGGTTCCCGATTACGATGAACTGATGCGTTTCCGGCTGGATCTCCTGGAAAAGCATGACCTGCGCATGCCCATGATCCAGGAAGTGATCGCCTCGCTGACGCCGCTGGAAGGCGCACCCGAATTCATCGACTGGCTGCGGGAACGTTTCCAGGTGGTGATCCTCTCGGACACCTACTACGAGTTCGCGGCACCACTGATGCGCCAGTTGGGCTTTCCGACCCTGCTGTGTCACCGCCTGAGCGTCGACCCGGCAGGACGCATCACCGATTACCACTTACGCCAGGCCGATCCGAAGCGGCAGTCTGTGAAAGCATTCCACGACCTGCAGTACCGGGTCATTGCCGCCGGCGATTCCTACAATGACACTTCGATGTTGCAGGAAGCCGAGGCCGGCATCCTGTTTCGCGCACCGGCCAACGTGGTGCAGGAGTTTCCGCAGTTTCCCGCAGTCGAGTCGTACGCGGACCTGCGGCAGGAGTTCGCCCGGGCCAGTGTGCGCGAGATTTCCTGACGCGCCGGCCGCCGGGTCGGGACTGCCAGTGCGGAGCTAGTCGGCGAGTTCGTGATAGAGCCCCATCATGATGCCGGCAGTCGCGCCCCAGATACGCTGCTCGTCCCAGACCGTTTCGTAATAATGGCGCAGGTAGCCTGCGTAGCGACTGGCCTGCAGGCAGTAGTTGGCCGGGTCCAGCAGGTGGCGTAACGGAACGTTCAGAATCGCCGCCACCTCGCCGGGATCCCGGACCAGGCGCAGTTTTGCGTGCGGCCTGCTGCTGCACGCCAGCACCGGCCGGACCCGGAAACCGGTAACTGTATAGTAGTCGCCAAGGCTGCCCAGCACTTCAATTCCGCTGCTCGCTGACAAGCCGATTTCTTCCTCGGTCTCGCGCAGAGCCGTCGCTATGCAGTCACGGTCGGTCGCAGTCTGGCGGCCACCGGGAAAACTGATCTGCCCCGGGTGATGGCGCAGGTGCTCGGTGCGCCGGGTCAGAACCACGCCCAGGCCGTGCTTCTCCGGCGTCAGCAGAATCAGTACCGCGGCCGACTGCGCATCGCGGGCCACCTCTTCATTCTGAGCGACTTCGCCCGGATTGATGACCGGATACCGCAGGGCCTGCCTGCTGACACGCGCGCGAATGTCCGCCAGTCCGGGATTCAGTGCCGGCTGACTGAGTGCGGCAGCCAGTGCTTCCCGGTTCATGATGCACTCAACGCAGACAGGATGCCGGTGATCTTGTCACGGGCTTCCTGCGCTTCGTCTGCACAGGTGGAATCAGCGACGATGCCGCCACCGCCCCGGCAATGAGCGATGCCATTTTCCAGCAACACCGTGCGGATCAGTATGCTGCTGATCAGCTTGCCGTCCGGCAGCAGCACGAACTGCGTGCCGCAATAGACATGGCGCGGTCCGGTTTCCAGTTCGTCGATGATCTCCATCGCGCGGCGCTTGGGCGCACCGGTGATGGATCCGCCCGGCAGGCAACCGGCCAGCAGGTCCAGCGGTGTGCTGGATGGCCTGAGGGTGCCGGTGATGGTGCTGACCAGGTGATGCACCGCCGGATAGCTTTCGACGCGGAACAGTTCCGGCACCGCGACGGAACCCGTCCGGCAATGCTGACCCAGATCATTACGCAGCAGATCCACGATCATCAGGTTTTCGGCGCGGTCTTTCTCTGAATGGAGCAACTGTTCACGCAGTGACTGGTCCTCGCCTTCGCTGACTCCGCGCGGACGGGTACCCTTGATCGGGCGGGTGCGCACCTGGCCGTCTTCGACGACTATGAATTCTTCCGGGCTGAAGGACAGCAGTGCGCCATGGTTGGTGGCGAGGTAAGCGGCGAAGGGCGGCGTGCCGGCTTGCAGGCCTCGCAGCCATCCGCCCGCCGGGTTGCCCTGTGCCTGCGCGGTGACCAGGTGGGAAAGGTTGGCCTGGTAGCAGTCGCCGGCCTTTATATATTCCTGCAGGCGGGCGAAAGCCTGCTCGTAATGCCGTGGGGGATCCTGCAGTTCAAAGCGGCTGCAGGTGAACGCTTCGGTCTGTCCGGTGCCGGAATCCGCCAGGCGGCCCTCCAGTTGTCGCCGGCGACCGGCAGGGATTCCGAGCGCAAAACGGGTGCTCCCGCCCTGAATCTGCCAGTCATAGGCGCCTGCCCAGGCGAGTGGTGTGTCCTGTCCGGGCGCATGGCGGCTGGGCAGGCCCAGCAGCAGGCGGCCGAAATCGTAGGACAGGTATCCACTCAGGAACAGCGATGAGGACTGCTCAGCCATGCGGCGGGCCATGGCTTTCAGTTGTTCGATCCAGTCGCGCGCGGCCCGGCCTGCCGGTTCGGGATGTGCAGCGAGCTGCAGGATTGTCACCGGATCTGCACTGAATGTCCCGGCGAGATGGCCCCAGCCGGTGGCTCCTTCGGCGAACTGCAGCGCGCCCGGAAGGCTCCCCAGGCCGCTGAGCAGAGGGGGCAGGGGGGCAATGGGTTCTGTCGTCCTGGCTTGGGCCAATACAGGCTCCGGCTATATTCTTTACATTCGTCGATTGTCGGGTACGCTGAAGTCGTGCGCAAATCACCCGCCGTTACGACGCCGAATCCCTGATCACCTGGTCCGCAATATGCCGCGAGCAAAAAAGTTTGCAATTCGTCGGCGTCCCCCGAAGGATGCAGATGCATCCCTGTTAATCCGCACCAAGCTGGAGCCGCCCGCAGCGCCACAGGTCTGCGTGCCGCGTGACAGCCTGCTGGACGGTTTCCGCAAGGATCCGCGCTGGCGCGTCGTGCTGCTACAGGCGCCAGCCGGTTATGGAAAAAGCGAATTTCTGCGCCAGTTCTTTGCCGATGCATCCCTGCCCGTGGAGCGTCGCGCCTGGTTGGAACTGGATCGCGAGGATGATGACCCCCGCCGCCTGCTACGTTACCTGGCCGCCGCACTTGCGCGGGCCGACCTGCTGCCGGACAGGCAGCCCGCCTGGCAGGAACTGTTGAATGGCGAGGTGGAACGGGCGCGGCATTTCGACCAGCTGACAGCGCTGCTCGCGGACCAGGCGGAACCCTTGCTGCTGGTATTTGATGCCTGTGAGCGGATGCGGGAGAGTTCCTCCTGGGAAATGCTCGGGCAGATGATGCACTACCTGTCGCCCGCAGTACGGGTGGTGTTTGCCAGTCGTACGGATGTGCCCATTCCTTTCGCCCGGGAACGCGGGTCGCCGGAATTCGTGGAACTGGGCTTCAGTCAGCTGCGTGCCACGTCCCAGGAAGCTGACACCCTGCTGGGCGCGCTCGAAATGGAAACGGAAGAGATCGAGGCGCTGCGGCGAAAATGCCAGGGCTGGTGGCATGGCCTGCGACTGGGCTCGCGCGCAGTGCAGGAACTGCATGCTGAAGATCGTGAGCAGGAACTGCAGCGGTTCACCGGTACCCACCCGATGCTGGCGGAGTATTTCCAGCGCGATGCCTGCCCGGATGATGCGGCCACCCTGCGTCTGCTGGAACTGGCGGCGGTGCCGGAGCGCATCAATCAGGGTCTTTTCAATCACCTGCTGGGCAGTGGTGCACATCCACTGACACTCGCCAAACTGCTTGCCTCCAGCCCCTTTTTCATGCGCGCCGAAGAGCACGGATGGTACCTGCCGCACCCGCTGTATGCCGAGTTTTTGCGCGCCGGTTTTGCCCAGCGTGATGATGCCGCGTTGCGTGGCAAACATATCGAGGCGGCGGTGTGGCTGAGCGGGGAGGGTCACGTCGAAGCGGCGGTTCGTCATGCCCTGCATGTACAGGACGATGCGTTGGCCCTTGGCTTTATCAATCGCTGCTTTGATGACCTGGTCGATCGCGGTGATCTGGAAACGCTGGCGCACTGGCGGACGCTGCTGCCGGAGAACTACGTCAACCGATATCCACTGGTCGCGCTGCTCTGGGCCTGGGAATTGTTGGCGCGCGGCAAACGCAGCGAGGCGCTGGCCCTGGGTGCGAATGTCCGCCTGGCGCTGCAGCGCGAAGCCACCAGGGCCTCTGCTGCCGGGCGCAGCCAGGAACTGGCCCGGGTGGATACCCTGTATGCAACGACGGTGATCCGCCACGGAACCATGGACTTCGAGGTGCCGGAGACGATTTCAGAGCGCAGCGGTCTGCAGGCGCTGGCCATGGCCCAGCAATGTGCCTGGCAGGGCGATCGCGCCGGCGTGGAAACTGCCCTGGCCCTGGTGTCGGCACGCCAGGCGCGCATTGGCAGCGGATTTCTCGCGGTACTGGGTGACTCCCTGCGGGCGTGGCATTACCTATATTCCGGTGACCTGGAAAGTGCCCTGGGGCTGGCGCGCCTCAACGAGCGGCGCGTGGAATCCGATCAGGAGCGGCGCCTGCTGGGGCGGCTGCCGTGGCTGGTCCAGGTGCGGGTACTCTGGGAGCGCAACGAGGCCCCGGACCTGGCTGAAGATTTACACCAGACCCTGACGGCCAGCCATTACCTGCGCCCGGCGTGGCAGGCGGTGGAGGGCTGGTGCCTGCTTGCCGACATGTGGTCCCGGCAGGGTCGTACCGCCGAGGCGGGCGCCGCGTTGCGCAAGGTGCGCGCCCGGCTGGAATCACCGCCACTGCAACGCATCCTGTATGCCGCGGAGATCGAGTTGGCCTTGCACAGTGGCGAAATGCGGGTGGCTGATGAACTGGCCACTGCTGCCGGCATTGCCTTCTGTGGTGATGAAGAGCAATGGTCGCCGGCCTGGCTGGCCAGCCTGACCGCGGCAGCGCGTATCGCCCTCGCGCGTGGCAAGCCAAAAATGGCCCTGGAACTGCTTCATCGGTTACAGGCAGCGACGCCGGACTGGCAGGCCTGGACCCGGGCTCGCCTGCTGGCGCTCGAATGTGTCGCACTCAGCGAGGATGGCCAGCAGGAACTGGCGCTGGAAGCGTTGGCACGCCTGGTGGGCGAAGGCGCACGTGTACACCTGGTGCGCACCTTTCTGGATGCAGGGCCGGTGATGGAACAGTTGCTGCGTGCCCTGTACACCGGGCAGCGCATTGTTTCCGCGCCGCTGGGCATGTATGTGAACCGCCTGCTGGAGGCATTTGCCAGCGTTTCAGCCGTCGCGCGCCCGTCGCAGCCGAGACCAGAGGTACCCGAGCCGGTCGAGAAACTGACGGACCGGGAGCGGGAAGTGCTGCGCATGGTGGCGGATGGTCATTCCAACCAGGAAGTGAGCGAAAGATTGTTTTTGTCCATCGGAACCATCAAGTGGCACCTGCATAACATTTACGACAAGCTCATGGTGCGTAATCGTACGCAGGCGGTAAAGCGGGCCCGCGAGCTGAACTGGATGCCCTGAACCTCATGCGGTGAAATTAGAAACCCACCTATGCTTCTGAAAATCAGTGGTTAATATCTCCTGAAGTGGGGTGCGTAGGGCTCCATTTTGCATCATGCTTCGTCTATATTTAGCGAGACCTTTTTTATGGGTGTATTGCTGGTGCAATATTGAACACCCAAAACGGGACTGCCGTATGTACGTCGCGCAAGGGATTGCCATGGTGCGACGATCAATCTGAACTGTTGAAGCGCACAGAAGCCAGAGGC
>JBFJWR010000073.1:0-10712 GCA_041623535.1 Pseudomonadales bacterium | reverse complement strand
GCCTGCTGCTGCGCTGGTGGGATCGATTGAATAATTCGCGATTCCTGCAGTAACCCCGTCATCCTGAGCGAAGGGCGCCACACTTGTCGTCCTGAGCGAAGGGCGCAGCCCGAAGTCGAAGGACCTCGAACGATTGACGAGATACCCGGTGAGCGCGTCGTACTGATTTCGAGATCCTTCGACTCCGGCACCGCTGCGCGCTGCCTCCGCTCAGGACGACAATTGCCTCGTCATCCTGAGCGGAGTGCGAAGCACGAAGTCGAAGGACCTCGGCCGATTGGCGAGGCCCTTCAGTCCCGCCGCAGGCGGTCCGAAATGGCAATGGGGGACGGGAACCGGAATACCACGATGTAAGACGAGATCAGGAACGTCAGGATGGCGGTTGCCTGGATCAGGTGCGATGCCTCCGAGGAAATCAATTGCGCGCCGGCGGCGAGGAAGGCGATCAGCAGGGAAAACTCGCTGATCTGTCCCAGCCGGAAACCCATCTCCCAGCTCATGTCGTTCTTTTCACCGGCGCCGCGCAGCAATGCCCAGAAGGTGACCGGCTTGATGACCAGCATCAGTCCGGCCAGCAGCAGGGCGGGCAGCAGCACTTCAAACAGCAGGCTGAAATTGAATCCGGCACCCAGTGAGAAGAAAAACAGCACCAGGAAAAAGTCACGCAGCGGTTTCAGGTTCAAGGCGATATACGGGGAAATCGCCGAGGTCGCCATGCTGACGCCGGCAATGAACGCACCGATTTCATGCGACAGCCCGATGAAATGAGCCATCTCGGCGACGCCCAGGCACCAGCCGATGGTCAGCAGAAACACGTACTCGTGAAAACGGTCGAAGCGCGCCAGCAGCGGTGTGATCACGTAGCGCACGCACACGTACGAAGCGCCGATCAGCACCGGCAGCGATATGGCAGCGATCAGCAGGCGCTGGTATTCAAAATGCCCCTCCGTGCCACTGTGCAGCAACAGCAGCACCAGGATGGCCATTAAATCCTGTAGCAGCAGCAGACCGACCACCACTTCACCGATGCGGCGGTGGTGCAAAACCGTGGTCGGCAGCAGCTTGATACCGATGATGGTGCTGGAAAACATCATTGCCGCGCCTATCACCAGGCACTCCAGCGGTTCGAAGCCGAACAGCTGACCCACCACGTAGCCGATGACTGCAAACAGCAGGGAACTCAGCAGGCCGACAAATGTGACTTCCCTGAGTGTGCGGATGAGATTGCGTGGTTGCATGTCCATGCCGAGCAGGAACAGCAGGAAGATGATGCCGATCTTGGCGATATCGCGCAGGATGTTCGTGTCGGTAACGAAATTCAGCCCGGAAGGACCGAATAATGCACCGATGGCAATGTAGGCCACGAGCAGGGGCTGGCGGGTGTACAGGGCGAACGAAGCAAGCACCGCAGCGCCGGTGAATATAAGAAAGAACGCCTGCGGTACCGAGGAGCCTTCCATGCACGCCGCCAGTCAGAAATCTGTTGCACAAGGATAGCATTGAGTCGGGCGGGAAATCCCCGCCGATTCCGCCCGGTGCAGAAATCCCGGTCTCAGTCCGGGGACGGGGTCAGCCGGCGCGTCGGCGAAACAATGGCACCGGGTTGTCGGTCGCAGCCTGGTAGGTCTCGCGGAAATCGGACAATGATTCCAGTGCCTGCTCCGGATCACGGTCGGCGCGTATGCAAAAGGAATCGAAGCCGCAACGCTTCAGGTAGAACAGCTGATCCTGCAATACATCGCCGATCGCGCGCAGTTCACCGGTAAATCCCATGCGATCACGCAGGATGCGGGCCAGCGAGTAACCGCGCCCATCCTTGAACTCAGGAAAATTGATCGCGATCAGCGGCAGGCTGCTGACATGATCGGTAAGTGGTGCGGGTTCTTCTTCGCCATCCAGCCATATGCCGGTCGCTTCGGCGCGTGACTGCAGGGCGCCGTGCTCAGCCAGCCAGAGCGCCAGCGGCACAATGATCTTGCCGTCCGGCAGGTCGGCGAGCGCGACATCCGCCGCCAGCAGTTGCCAGTCGTCTTCGACGACCGCGCCGTTCTTAATGATTCTTGGCATATACCCGCTCCTTGAATGGTTCCATGCCGATACGGCGATAGGTATCCAGAAACCGCTCCGAGGGGTCCTGACGTTGCTCGAGATAAAGCTGCACGATTCTCTCGATGACATCCGTGACCTCCTCGCGCGAAAACGACGGGCCGAGGATGTCGCCCAGCGATGCATCCAGCCCGGAGTGGCCACCCAGCTTGAGCTGGTACCACTCTTCGCCACGCTTATCGACGCCCAGCACGCCGATGTGGCCGACATGGTGGTGCCCGCAGGCATTCATGCAGCCGGAAATATTGAGGTCCAGTTCGCCGATGTCGAACAGGTAATCGAGATCTTCGAAGCGGCGCTGGATGCTTTCAGCCACCGGAATCGACTTGGCATTGGCCAGTGAACAGAAATCCCCGCCCGGGCAGCAGATGATGTTGGTCAGCAGCCCGATATTGGGAGTGACGAAGCGCTGCGCCAGGGCCTGTTCGTAGAGTGCTTCGAGCGCGTCAAGACGCACATCGGCGAGAATCATGTTCTGCTCGTGGCTGACCCGTGCCTCGCCAAAACTGAAGGCATCGGCGAGATCGGCAATGGCATCCATCTGCCGGTCGGTGCAGTCGCCGGGAGCTTCGCCGGTTTCCTTCAACGAGAGCGTGACACTGCGATAGCCGTCCTGCTTGTGCGGATGGGTATTGCGCTGGTACCAGGCGGCAAAGGTCTTGTCGCTGCTGATACGTTGTTCCAGGGCTGCACAGGTGGTGGGCAGGCTGGCGTACTCCGGATCATGGAAAAAGCCGCGTACACGGTCGATCTCTTCGTTCGTGAGCGTGGCCTGATTGCCTTTCATGTACTGCCATTCTTCTTCGACCATGGTCGCGAACATTTCGGCGCCCAGTGCCTTGACCAGGATCTTGATGCGCGCCTTGTACTTGTTCTTGCGATCCCCGTAGCGGTTGTATACCCGCAGGATGGCATCCAGGTAGGTCAGCAGGTCGGCGACCGGCAGATCCTCGCGAATACAAACACCGATGGCCGGGGTACGCCCCAGGCCACCACCGACGAGTACCGACGCACGCGGTTCGCCATTCTTTCCCGGTTTCAGGTAGATGCCGATGTCGTGCACCTGCACGGCGGCACGATCGGCGCGGGCGCCGTTGACAGCGATCTTGAACTTGCGCGGCAGGTAGGCAAATTCCGGATGGAAAGTGGACCACTGGCGCAACAGTTCGCAGTAGGGACGTGGGTCAACTTCCTCGTCGGCAGCGACGCCGGCGAACTGGTCTGACGTGATGTTGCGGATGCAGTTGCCACTGGTCTGTATGGCGTGCATCTCGACACTGGCGAGGTCGGCGAGGATGTCAGGCACGCGCTCCAGTTCCGGCCAGTTGAATTGTACGTTCTGGCGGGTGCTGAAATGGGCGTAGCCCTTGTCGTACCTGCGTGCGATGTGCGCCAGCATGCGCAGTTGTGCGCTCGACAGCAGGCCATAGGGCACGGCCACGCGCAGCATGGGGGCATGGCGCTGGATGTACAGGCCGTTTTGCAGGCGCAGCGGCAGGAACTCGTCTTCGCGCAATTCTCCCGCCAGGTAGCGATCGGTCTGGCGGCGGAACTGGGCGACACGGTCTTCCAGCATGGCGTGGTCGTATTGGTCGTATCGGTACATGGTTGCAGTCGAGCCGTATAGGTTGATTTCCGGGTGTAGCGGGCCGGGCGAATTCGATGGCGAAATATACCAGTTGTGCGGGATGACCTGAACGAATGATTCCCTATATGGATAATTCTCCCGCTTATATTGCCGGCGACGCAAGATATGTCCACGGATCTGCCCGCAGGGCTTGCTGGCGCCCGCTGTCTGGCTACAATAGGCGCACCTGAACTACGGGCCACAATGAATGGAACACAAGTCGATGAACGAACAGGCACCCGATATAGAAAACGAAGGTGGCTGGGGTCCGGACGGACTGGCCGATGTACTCGCGACGCTGGCCGTATTGGCCATCCTGGTCACTTCCGCGCTCGTGTTTGTCGCCGGGGCCTGAACCAGCCTGCCACGCCGCCGCGCTACAGGGTGGTTGCCGCCAGCGGATTACACCCCGTTGCCGGGACCTCAGGGCAATACGGTCCTGACCACGGTCAGCAGTGTCAGTACGAACACGACCGTGAACAGGATGCCCGCCACGATGAACGCCACCGGGCTGCCGCTGGCGAAGTCCTCTTCCCGCTTTTTCTGACTCTGCACGCCGAACGCCGCCGCAAACACGCTTTGCAGCGTGGACAGAAAACTGCTTTTGCGCGGTTTTCCCGCTAGATTTTGATCGTCGTCCATGCGCGCCTCTGCCAGATTACGCCGAAGATCGCGCCGGTCACCAGGCGCTGTATCCATTGTCCGATCCACACCGCCAGCAGGCCCCAGCCGAGAACCGGTCCCACCAGGTAGGCCAGTGGCAGGAAGAACAGCCATTGGGTCGTCAGTGACACCACCAGCACGGTGCGCGTGGCGCCGGCACCGAGCAGGGCATTGCTCAGCACGATGACAATGGCATCCAGGAAAATCGCCACCCCGGTGATCTGCAGTGGCAGCCGGCCCAGTTCTATGAGTGCCGGATCATGCAGGAACAGGCCGAGTATGAAATCGGTGGCCAGCCACATGGGCGCGCCTGCACAGGCCAGGAAAATTGCTGCCGCAGCGCTGACTTCCCAGCCCCAGCGCCAGGCCTCGTTGCTGTCCTTGCGGCCCAGCGACTGGCTGACCAGCGAGGTGGCGGATATGCCCAGACCGATGGTTGGCAGCAGCAGGAACAGTGCCAGTGTGAACAGGACATGAGCGACCGCGAGCTCCGGAGTGCCGATCTGGCCGATGATCCAGAACAGCGCTGTGAATCCGCCGGCAAAAAAGAGTTGCTGTATTGAGTTGGGAATCGACAACTGCACCATGGTGCGCATGGTCTCCCGGCTGGGCAGGCCTTCCAGGAAGCCCTTGTCAGAAGCATGGCGCAAGGTCATGACAACGTAGATGGCAGTGCCGATATACAGTGCAATCGCGGTGCCGAGGCCGGCCCCGAGCACACCCAGTTCCGGCAGGCCGAGCTTGCCGAAGATCAGGCAGTAACTGATGACCACGTTACACAGGTGCATGGTGATGAGCGTGTGCATATAGATGCGTGACTGGTTGATGCCGTTCCAGAAGCCCCGGAAACAGAAGTTGAACCCGATCGCCACCATGGCGCCGATCCGGGCCCGGAAATACTCGGTGGCCGTGTCGCGAACCGCCGGATCCCCGTTGAGAACCCCCATGACTTCCGGCGCAAACACCATGAAGATCAGGGTCAGGGGCAGGGCCAGGCCCAGCGCCAGCAATAATCCGCCATTGAGCGGGACCGCGGTTTCGCTGGTTCGATTCTCGCCATGGCGACGCGCCACCATGGCCTGCACACCCGAGGACAGGCCGATGACCAGTGCGATGGCCATGAAGTTCGCGTAACTGCCGATGCCGACGGCGGCCAGTGCGGCTTCCCCCAGGTGCCCGACCATGGCCGCATCCACCACGTTGAGTATGCTCTGCGACACCATGGCTCCCATGATGGGCAGGGCCAGGCTGAGCATCGTGCGGAGGCGTTCAGGCTGCATGGATTCGGTTCCCGCGACTGGAGTGCGCATTATAGGGGTCTGCCCGACTCGGCGCTGATCGGCGACTGCGCCGCCCCCCGGAAGCGGCGTGTGCCCGTCAGGTCCACGTCACACGCTATGGCCAATCCCCGTTTCCGGTGCCCGGTTTGTTACCATGCCGGGCATCCCGGGCTGGTCAGTGGTTGTGTAAGTGGTTTATTCGTTTGTTTTTTCCCTCGTGGTGTTCCTTGCGATCGGCGGGGCAGCGATGCTGTACCTGAAAGATTCCACGGAGGATTACCTGGTCGCGGGAAAGACACTGCCACCATGGCTGGCCGCCTTGTCTGCGGTAGCGACCAACAACAGCGGCTACATGTTCATCGGCATGATCGGCCTGACCTATACGACCGGTTTGTCCTCCATCTGGCTGATGATCGGCTGGATCTGCGGAGACCTGCTGGGTTCACTGCTGGTACTGCGACCCCTGCGCAAGGCCAGCGCCCATCGGCGGGTGCAGAGCTTTTCCGGCCTGCTGGGCGACTGGTGGGGGCAGGATTACCGGCAACTGGCCCGCCTCTCGGCCCTGATCATGGTGCCGTTCCTCGCCGCGTACGCGGGCGCCCAGTTCAGTGCCGGCAGCAAGGCGCTGCAGGTGGCATTCGGCTGGGGGGAAACCACCGGCGCGCTGATTGGTGCCGGTATGGTGCTGGTGTACAGCTTTTCCGGTGGGATCCGCGCCAGCGTCTGGACCGACGCCGCGCAGTCCATGGTCATGCTGGTCGCCATGGCTTTGCTGATGTGGATTGGCTATCAACAGTTTGCCGGCCCGCAGGATGTGCTCACGGCATTGCGCGACGTGGAACCGGGCTACATGGACTGGTTTCCGGAGGGCGGACTGCTCGATCGCAGCCTGTTTGTTCTCGGCTGGGTGTTTGGCGGCCTGGGTGTACTGGGGCAGCCGCATATCGTCATTCGTTTCATGTCGTTCGCGCCACCGCACCATGTGCACACGGTGCGGCTGTATTACTACAGCTGGTTCACGCTTTTCTACGGGGCCACCATCGTGGTCGGCTTGCTGGCGCGCATACTGCTCCCGGATGCGGCGCAGTTTGACGCCGAGCTGGCCCTGCCGACGCTGGCCCAACAGCTGTTGCCGGGCGCCATGGTTGGCCTGATCCTGGCGGCTCTGTTCGCGGCCACCATGTCGACCGCCGATTCGCTGGTACTGTCCTGTTCGGCGGCGGTCAGTCGTGATTTGCTGCCCAGGCGATATTCGACCCTGCTGGCGTCACGCGTGGCAACTGCTGTCGTACTGTTGATCGCACTGTTCATCGCGCTGACCGATAACCAGACCGTGTTCCAACTGGTGTTGATGGCCTGGGGCCTGCTCGGGACGGCTTTCGCGCCCCTGCTGATCACGTTCAGTCTGGGTGGACGCCCGACCGAGCGCGGTGCGGTGCTGATGGTCTGCCTCGGGCCCCTGGTGTTCCTGCTCTGGCGGGCGATGGGCCTGGGCAGCGTGGTGTATGAAATTCTGCCGGGGATCCTGGCCGGCCTGCTGGTGTATCCCCTGGTTAAAAATCTCGGTGCGGCTGAACCGCTGGAAGCAACTCAGTAGCCGAGATTGGGCTGCAGCCACTGTTCGGCTTTCTCCAGCGTCCAGCCCTTGCGTGCGGCATAGCTCTCGACCTGGTCACGCGCCAGTTTGCCGACGTTGAAGTACTTCGACTCGGGGTGCGAGAAATACCAGCCGCTGACGCTGGCGGCCGGGGTCATGGCGAAGCTCTCGGTCAGCACGATGCCGGTGGATTCGGTGGCCTGCAGTACCGCAAAGAGAGTGGATTTTTCGGTGTGGTCCGGGCAGGCCGGGTAGCCGGGCGCCGGGCGTATGCCCTGGTATTTCTCGGCAATCAGGCTGTCGTTATCCAGGGACTCCTGCGGGACATAGCCCCAGAACTCCTTGCGGACCCGTTCGTGCATGCGCTCGGCGAATGCTTCCGCCAGGCGGTCTGCCAGCGCTTTCACCAGGATCGAGTTGTAGTCATCGCCATTGGCTTCGTACGCAGCGGCGATTTCGTTGCAGCCAATCCCGGCGGTCACGGCAAAGCCGCCCATGTAATCACGAACCCCGGCTTCCGCCGGTGCAATGAAGTCGGCCAGTGAACGATTGGGCTCACCCTCACGCTTCATCTGCTGCCGCAGGTGATGGGTGGTTGCCAGGATCTCGCTGCGGGTTTCGTCGGTAAACAATACGACATCATCATGGTTGCGACGCTCGGCCGGCCAGAAGCCGATGACACCACTGGCCTTCAGTTGCTTGTCGGCAAGCAGTTTCTTCAGCATCGCCTGGGCATCGTCAAACAGGTTGCGGGCGGTTTCCCCGATGACTTCATCCTGCAGAATCTTCGGATACTTGCCGCGCAGTTCCCAGGTCTGGAAAAACGGTGTCCAGTCAATGAAGGGGATCAACTCCTCGATCGGATAATTCTCGAATACCCGGGTGCCGATGAAGGTGGGCGCCGGGGCGCAGCGCGACCAGTCGGGTTGCGGTCCCTTGGCAATGGCCGTCGGGTAGTCGAGGTCCGGTGCCTTGGGCTTACGGCCGGCGTTGCGTTCGCGCACCATCACGTATTCGGCACGGATCTTTTCTGCATAGTCGTCTTTCTGATCATCGCTGAGCAGGGCCGAACAGACCCCGACGCTGCGCGAGGCATCGGTTACGTACACGACCGGAGCCCGGTCATACATGGGGTCAACTTTGACCGCCGTGTGCGCTTTCGACGTGGTGGCTCCGCCGATCAGCAGCGGCAGGTTCATTTCCAGGCGCTGCATTTCCGAGGCGACGTGTACCATTTCGTCCAGGGAGGGGGTGATCAGTCCCGACAGGCCGATGATGTCCGCTTTTTTCTCGCGCGCGGTTTCCAGGATGGTCTCGCAGGAAACCATCACGCCGAGATCGATGACCTCGTAATTGTTACAGGCCAGCACGACGCCGACGATGTTCTTGCCGATGTCATGCACATCGCCCTTGACCGTCGCCATGATGATGCGGCCCTTGGCGCGCGTGGAGCCGTCTTTCTCGGCCTCGATAAACGGAATCAGGTGCGCGACCGCCTGCTTCATGACCCGGGCGCTCTTGACCACCTGCGGCAGGAACATCTTGCCGGCGCCAAACAGGTCGCCAACCACGTTCATGCCATCCATCAACGGCCCTTCGATCACCTCGATGGGATGGCCGGCTTCCAGGCGTGCTGCCTCGGCGTCTTCGGTGATCCAGGTGTTGATGCCCTGAACCAGCGCATGTTCGATACGCTTGCTGACCGGCCACTCACGCCACGCCAGGTCTTCCTCGCGTTTTGCACCGCCAGCACCGCGGTACTGTTCGGCTGCTTCCAGCAGGCGTTCGGTGCCTTCCGGTGTGCGGTTCAGTACGACATCCTCAACCCGCTCCAGCAGATCCGCCGGGATGTCGTCGTACACGGCCAGCTGCCCGGCGTTGACGATGCCCATGCGCAGTCCGGCACGGATCGCGTGGTAGAGGAACACCGCGTGTATGGCTTCACGCACCATGTCGTTGCCGCGGAAGGAAAACGACACGTTGGATACACCGCCGGAACTCAGTGCCCCCGGCAGTTCATCGCGGATGAACTGGCAGGCCTCGATAAAGTCGACCGCGTAGTTGTTGTGTTCCTCGATGCCGGTGGCGATGGCAAAAATGTTCGGATCGAAAATGATGTCCTGCGGCGGAAATCCGATTTCGTTGACCAGGATGTCGTAGGAGCGGCGGCAGATATCCCGTTTGCGGGCGGCGGTGTCGGCCTGTCCGTCTTCATCAAAGGCCATGACGACCACGGCGGCGCCGTAATCCCGGCACAGGCGGGCTTTGAGGCGAAAGTCCTCCTCGCCTTCCTTGAGGCTGATCGAGTTCACCACGGACTTGCCCTGCACGCAGCGCAGGCCGGCTTCGATGATCGACCATTTTGAGGAGTCGATCATGATCGGCACGCGCGATATCGCCGGTTCAGAGGCGATCAGGCTCAGGAAGCGCACCATGGCGGCTTCCGAGTCGAGCATGCCTTCATCCATATTGATGTCGATGATCTGGGCGCCGGATTCCACCTGCTCGCTGGCGACGGCCAGTGCTTCCTCGTAATTTTCATCGCGGATCAGCCGCGCGAACTTGCGTGAACCGGTGACGTTGGTGCGTTCGCCGACATTCACAAACAGCGAGTCGGCGGTGATGTTGAACGGTTCCAGTCCGCTCAGGCGGCAGGCCGGCGGAATGTCCGGCAGGGCGCGCGGGGGATAGGGGGCTACCGCTTCGGCGATGGCGCGGATGTGGTCCGGCGTTGTGCCGCAACACCCACCGACGATATTCAGGAAGCCGCTGCGCGCGAACTCGCCCACCACGGCGGCCATTTCTTCCGGTGTTTCGTCGTACTCGCCAAACTCGTTCGGCAGCCCGGCATTCGGGTGCGCACTGACCGCGCAGGGTGCTTTCTGCGACAGGTCGCTCACGTGCGGGCGCAGTTCCTTCGCGCCCAGGGCGCAGTTCAGGCCGATGGCCAGCGGCTCGGCGTGCATTACTGCGTTCAGGAAGGCCTCGGTGGTCTGCCCCGACAGGGTGCGGCCGCTGCGGTCGGTGATCGTGCCGGAGATCATGATTGGCACGGCTTCGCCGCGTTCCTCGAAAAGCTTGCGCAGCGCGTAGATGGCGGCCTTGCAGTTGAGGGTGTCGAACACGGTCTCGATCATCAGGATGTCGGCACCGCCTTCCAGCAGCGCCGCGGCGGCTTCCCGGTAGTTGGTCGCCAGTTCCTCGAAACTCACGTTACGGAAAGCCGGGTTCTCGACGTCCGGTGACATCGACGCGGTGCGATTGGTCGGGCCCAGCACCCCGGCCACCCAGCGCGGCCGTTCCGGGGTGGACAGCGCATCGGCTGCCTCGCGGGCCAGTTGGGCACCGGCCCGGTTCAGTTCCGGCACCAGTTCCTGCATGCCGTAGTCGGCCTGCGCGATGCGCGTGGAATTGAAGGTGTTGGTCTCGACAATCTCGG
>JBFJWR010000072.1:0-10897 GCA_041623535.1 Pseudomonadales bacterium | reverse complement strand
AAGATGACCCTGCAGGAGGTCAAGGACGAGTACAAGGACAGCGAGGGCAAGCCCGAGGTACGCGGCAAGATCCGCCAGTTGCAGCGCGAGATTGCCGAGCGGCGCATGATGTCTGATGTGCCCACCGCTGACGTGGTCATCACCAACCCGGAACACTATGCCGTGGCGCTCAAGTACGACCCGGATCAGAACAACGCGCCCATCCTGCTGGCCAAGGGCGAAGACTTCATGGCGCTGAAGATTCGCGAAGTGGCCAACGCCAACGATATTTTTGTCTTTGAGGAACCGCCATTGGCCCGGGCCATCTTCCACAACACCGAGATCGGCGCGGAGATTCCATCCGGTTTGTATATCGCCGTTGCCCAGGTGCTCGCCTATATCTTCCAGTTGCGCCGCTTCCGGAGCGGCGTGACGCCCAAACCCGCGCGTCCCACGCCGACCGTGCCGCCCGATTTGCGCTGGGAACCGCCTCAACGCTGATATCCCGACACACTGCCCGGCGTGAGGGCGGCGCTGCCCGTCGGCAATTGATCTGCAGGCCAGCGCCTGCGCCATCCGTGCAGGATTGGCACGTCTCTTGAATGTCTATCCATGAGGACGCTTACGCGTCAATTTTCTGTTCCCTGCCTGGGGATGGAAGGATGGGCCGGACCGGGAGACCGCGAGTGATGACACAGGGCGAAATGGTAGCGAATGCACGCAGCCTGGCGAATGGCAATATCGCCGTGCCGCTGCTGCTGCTGTCCATCCTGGCGATGGTTACGCTGCCGATTCCACCGATCCTGCTGGATATGCTGTTCACCTTCAATATCGCGCTGTCGCTGGTGGTGCTGCTCGTGTCGGTGTACACCGGCAGGCCGCTCGACTTTGCCATCTTCCCCTCGATTCTGCTGGTCGCGACCCTGCTGCGCCTGGCGCTGAACGTGGCTTCCACGCGGGTGGTGTTGCTGGAAGGGCACGAAGGCGGGGATGCTGCCGGGAAGGTCATCCAGGCATTTGGCGAAGTGGTGGTAGGCGGCAACTACGTGGTCGGCCTCGTGGTGTTCATCATTCTCGTCATTATCAATTTCGTGGTCGTCACCAAGGGTGCCGGCCGGGTCTCGGAAGTCAGTGCCCGTTTCACCCTGGACGCCATGCCCGGCAAGCAGATGGCGATCGATGCGGATCTGAACTCCGGGCTGATCGATCAGGATGAGGCGCGCCTGCGTCGCTCGGAAGTGGCGCAGGAAGCGGATTTTTACGGCTCCATGGATGGCGCCAGCAAGTTCGTCCGCGGCGATGCGATTGCCGGTGTGCTGATCCTGATCATCAACATCATCGGCGGGCTGAGCATCGGCATGGCCCAGCATGATCTCGATTTCGCCACGGCCGCTCGGTTCTACACGCTGCTGACCATCGGCGACGGCCTGGTGGCGCAGATACCCTCGCTGCTGCTCTCGACGGCCACTGCAATCATCGTCACGCGGGTCTCCACCGTTACCGACATGGGTGCCGAGGTGATGAACCAGATGTTCGAGTCGCCGCGGCCGCTGGCAGTCGCCGCCGGTGTATTGATGATCATGGGCATCGTGCCGGGTATGCCGCACTTTGCCTTCATGGGGCTGGCCGGAGTGGCTGCCGCCATCGCTTATACGATCTATGTCCGTCGTCGCACCGCTGAAGAAAAGGTGGCGGAGGATATCGCCGAGGAAGCTGCGCAGAAGGCGAAGCCCGCCACCGGTGAAGTACGCGAACTCGGTTGGGACGATGTCCAGCCGGTCGACCTGCTGGGCCTGGAAGTCGGTTACCGCCTGATTCCGCTGGTGGACAAGAACCAGGGCGGCCAGTTGCTGGGTCGCATCAAGGGCGTCCGCAAGAAGTTGTCGCAGGAACTGGGATTCCTGATGCCTTCAGTGCATATCCGCGACAATCTGGATCTGAACCCCAACATGTACCGGATCACCCTGATGGGCGTGCGCGGCGGGGAATCCGAGGTCTATCCGGACCGCGAAATGGCCATCAATCCGGGCCAGGTGTTCGGCAAGATCGAAGGTATGGAAACCACCGATCCGGCATTCGGCATGCAGGCGGTCTGGATCTCTCCGGACCAGCGGGAACAGGCCCAGACACTGGGTTATACGGTGGTGGATGCCAGTACCGTGGTGGCGACGCACATGAACCAGGTTATGCAGAAGCATGCACACGAACTGATTGGCCACGAGGAAGTGAGCCGCCTGCTGGAGAACCTCGGCAAGCAGTCACCGAAACTCGCCGAGCAGTTTCCGGAAAAAGTATCCATCAACCTGCTGCTCAAGGTGCTGCAGAGCCTGCTGGCCGAGGGTGTGCCGGTACGCGACATGCGCACCATCGCCGAGGCGCTGGTCGAGAATGCACCAAAATCGCCGGAACCGGGCCAGCTCACCGCCGCCGTACGCGTGGCACTGGGCCGGCTGATCACCGAAACGGCCGCCGAAGGGGAAACCGAATTGCCGGTGATCACCCTGGAGCCGGAACTGGAACAGATCCTGGTCAAGTCGGTACAGCAATCCCGCCAGGCGGGACTGGGCGATGATGGCGTGGCACTGGAGCCGGGACTGGCCGAGCGTCTGCAGCGTTCGCTGAACGATGCGGCACGTCGCCAGGAAGTGAACGGCAAGCCGTCCATATTGCTGGTTTCCGCGCCGGTGCGGCCCATGCTGGCGCGCTTTGTGCGCTACGGCGGCCCACGCATACACGTACTTTCCTACCAGGAGATTCCCGAGGATCGCCAGATCACGATCGTGGCGAGCATCGGGCAGAACGGATGAATTCACTAACAGGGACGCCGACTACGGCAGGACGCTGACATGAAAGTAAAACGCTATTTTGCAGCAGATATGCGCAACGGCATTCGCATGATTCGCGAAGACCTGGGGCAGGACGCGGTGATCCTTGCCAACCGCAAGGTGGCTGGTGGCATCGAACTGACGGCCACCGTGGAGTACGCCTCGCGGAATGCCTCCAGTGTCGCCGATGGGAAGCAGGCGGCCGGGAACGATTTCGCGGCGGCCCTGGTGGCAGAGGCGGGCGCGGCGCCGGTCGAGCAACTGGAACCCGCCGTGGAGCAGCGCGCACGGGCGCTGAACAAGGCGCTGGCCGAGGCGCGGGACCGGCAGATACAGTCTGCCGTGCGCGAAGAAGCAAATGATTCCGATACACCCTACCTGCAGGTCGAGCGGGATGCGCAGGTCGGCACAGGGAAGCCGGCCACCCGCGCATCGGCGGAACGGCCTGAAGCTCGACCGGCAGTCGCGGTGGAAGACCCCGCGATGCAGAGCATGCACGCCGAACTGCGGACCATGCGCAACCTGATCTCGCAGTGTTTTGGCACCCTGGCCTGGGAGAAACTGTCGACCCGCGATCCGGAGCAGGCGGCGATCCTGGAAAAACTGGTGCGCATGGGGCTGGACGGCACCTTTGCCCGCAAGTTTCTGAACGAACAGCAGATGACCGGCAACGACGAGGCAGACTGGCGGCGCACACTCGCGCGCCTGAGCAAGTGTATTCCCATCTGCAAGGAAGACCTCACCGAAACCGGCGGCATTTTTGCCCTGGTGGGCCCCACGGGCAGTGGCAAGACTACGACGATCGGCAAGCTGGCAGCGCGGTTTGCACTGCGTCGTGGCGCCGACAAAGTGGCACTGGTGACAACCGACAGTCATCGGATCGCCGCGCATGAGCAACTGCGTGCCTATGGACGCATCCTGAATATCCCGGTCCGCATGGTGGATGCCCGGCACCCGCTCAAGGAAGTGCTGGACCAGTTGCGCGGCAAGGAACTGATCCTGATCGATACCGCCGGCCTGCACGCGGGCAGCGGCGAGTTTATGCACCAGTTGGACATGCTGCGGCACGAATCGCGGGTAACCCCGCTGCTGATGCTGCCGGCAACCAGCCAGATGCGGGTATTGCAGTCGGTCTGCCGGGCCCACGATCGACTCCGGCCGGCCGCGTGTATACTGACCAAGCTGGATGAGGCGAGCCGGCTCGGCGATCTTCTGAATGTGGGTATCTGCGAGCAGTTGCCGGTTGCCTACATTACGGACGGACCCCGGGTGCCGCATGATCTGCGCCTGGCGCGCCCACACGCACTGGTCAGCAGGGCGGTTTCCCTGCTGCAGGATACCGAGCGCGAGGATCACGATCTGGCGCTGCGGGCTGCTGCGGTGCATGGTGCGGCATGAGTAGTCCGGCCCGGCTTTACAGTTGCGACGACTGCGACCACCAGGTAGGAAATGCATGAGCAATCGACCCAAGCAGGTAATCGGCATCACCGCGGGCAAGGGCGGTGTCGGCAAGACCAATGTCGCCGTCAACCTGTCGATGGCGCTGAGCAAGCTCGGGCGTCGCGTGGTGCTGCTTGATGCCGACCTCGGGCTTGGCAATGTAGACATCATGCTGGGGCTGAAATCCCGGCATACGCTGGATGACGTGCTGCGCGGTGAAGTGTCGCTTATGGATGTCATGGTGACCGGCCCCGGTGGTATCCGCATCGTGCCGGCATCCTCCGGCGTCCAGCGCATGGCGCAGTTGGGTGTGCGCGAGCATGCCGGTATCATCCAGGCGTTTTCTGACATCGAAAGCCAGCTGGACGTACTGATCGTCGATACGGCTGCCGGGATTGGTGACATGGTCACCAGTTTTGTTTCTGCGGTGCACGAGGTGATCGTGGTGGTCTGCGATGAACCGACCTCGCTGACGGACGCCTACGCACTGATGAAGGTGGCCAACCAGGACTTCGGCGTGCGCCGTTTTCGCGTGCTGGTCAACATGGTCCGCAATGAACAGGAGGCTGCATCGGTCTTTGCTAAACTGGTGCGGGTTACAGATCGCTTTCTGGATGTGGCGTTGCAGTATGTTGGATGGATCCCCTTCGATGACCACTTGCGCAAGGCGGTCCAGCGGCAGAAACCGGTCCTGGAAGCCAGTCCGAATTCGGCGTCCGGCAAGGCATTTGTCGCCCTGGCCGAGAAGGTGGATGGCTGGCCGCTCCCCGGTGGCGCACGCGGCCACCTGGAATTTTTCGTTGAACAACTGGTGGGCGTCGGGGGTGCGTAATGAGCGCAGCAACGGCGGTCGCGGTATACGAGTCCATGCAAGTCAATTCATACGATGAACTCGTAGAGAGTCACGCGTCGCTGGTCAAGCGGATCGCGCATCACCTGTTGTTGCGCCTGCCGGCCAGCGTGCAGGTCGATGACCTGATCCAGTCCGGCATGATCGGCCTGCTCGAGGCGGCCCGCAAATTCGACGACAGCAAGGGCGCCAGTTTCGAGACCTACGCCGGCATCCGCATCCGCGGCGCCATGCTCGACGAGATCCGCAAGGGCGACTGGGTGCCGCGTTCCGTGCATCGTAATGCGCGCCGGGTATCGAATGCCATCAAGGCAGTCGAAGACCGCAGCGGCCGCGATGCCCATGACAAGGAAGTGGCAGAAGAACTGGGAGTCTCCGTCGAAGAGTATGCGTCCATGCTGCAGGACACGGCCGGTGGCCGGCTCTTTGGATTCGATGATATCGCCGGCGCGGAAGACACGATTTCCGAGGGTTTCAATGGACCCCGGGCGGGCCCGTTCGAGGAAGTGTCCGACGACAGCTTTCAGACCCACCTGGCCGAGGCCATCACCCTGTTGCCGGAACGCGAACGACTGGTGCTGGCGCTGTACTACGACGAGGAACTCAACCTCAAGGAAATCGGTGCCGTGCTGGGGGTCAGTGAGAGCCGGGTTTGCCAGATCCATACCCAGGCCGCGGCACGCCTGCGTTCGCGCCTGGAGGAGTGGCGTTAAACGGCGCTCACCCGCACCACGAACTTCGATTGCGCCGGTTTTTGCGGCTTTCCGGGCCTGATTCGGGAGCGGGCAGCTTTCATTTCTATATAATGGTTCACAGGATGCAGAACTGCTGGTTGCGGACTAGACTCACCATCTGGGATTCAGCCTCATGCGGCGGTTGGGCAGGCCTGTATTAAGGATTCAAGGAGGCAGGTTTGGACAAGGACATGAAGATTCTTGTCGTGGATGATTTTTCCACGATGCGGCGGATCGTCAAGAATCTGCTCAGGGACCTGGGCTTTAACAATACGCACGAGGCAGATGACGGCAACACCGCGCTGCCGATGTTGCGCAAGGGCGATTTCGATTTCCTGGTGACCGACTGGAACATGCCCGGCATGACCGGTATCGAGTTGCTGCGCGCCGTGCGCGCCGATGCCAAGCTCGCCTCTCTGCCGGTGCTCATGGTGACGGCTGAGGCCAAGCGGGAACAGATTGTCGAAGCCGCGCAGGCGGGCGTGAACGGCTACGTGATCAAGCCCTTCACCGCTGCGACACTGAAAGAGAAGATCGACAAGATATTCGAGCGCGTCAACGGGTAACGAAGTACCAGCAGACAAAGGGTGTGGCTGTAATGTCGGAAACGAGTCGGGATTTTTCCGCCACTCTCAAGAACAGCGCCACGGCGTTGGTAGCGCAACTGGAAAAGGGCGACTTTTCGGGCGCAATGCGTGTGATCCACGACATCAACGCCACGCGCGAGGAATCCCTGTATTACGAAGTCGGCAAGCTCACCCGTGGCCTGCATGATGCCATCGTAAACTTCCAGATCGATGTGCTGACACGGGGCGGTGCCAGTGACCGGGCGTCAGAATTCAAGGACGCCTCCGATCGTCTCAATTACGTGATCGAACTCACCGAGAAGGCCGCCAATCGCACCATGGACATGGTGGATGACTGCATGCCGGTGGCCGGCCAACTCGGCGAGGCGGCAGAGAAACTGCAGCACGACTGGCAGCGCCTGGGCAAGCGCGAACTGGAACCCGGCGAGTTTCGCGAACTCTACAAGCAGATCAACGAATTTCTCGACTTCACCCGCACCCAGTCCAGCACCCTGCACAGCGGTCTTTCCAATATTCTCGTTGCACAGGAATACCAGGATCTGACCGGCCAGGTGATCAAGCGCGTGATCGGACTGGTGAAAGACGTGGAAGACAGCCTGGTCAGCCTGGTACGCATGGCCGGCGCGGTGGAGGAAGCCGCCGGCATCAATTCACGCGATGATATCGCTGCTGAAGCGAAGGAAGCGGAGCCGGATATCGGTCCCGAGGGGCCCCAGGTCAACGCCGACAAACGCCCGGATGTTGTGTCCGGGCAGGATGAAGTGGACGACCTTCTCTCGAGCCTTGGTTTCTAGGCGCGGTCGGGCTGGGAATTCATGAGTTTCGAAGCTGACGAAGAAATCCTCCAGGACTTCCTGATTGAAGCCGGCGAACTGCTGGAAACCCTGAACGAGCAACTTGTGCAACTTGAGCAGCGCGGTGATGACCGTGACCTGCTGAATGCGATATTCCGTGCCTTTCACACCGTCAAGGGCGGCGCCGGCTTCCTGCAGATCGAGCCGCTGGTGGAATGTTGCCATATTGCCGAGAACGTCTTTGACGCACTGCGCAATGGCAAGATTACGGTCACGGCCGAGGTCATGGACGAAGTCCTGCAGGCCTATGACGTTGTGATGGGCATGTTTGCCCAGGTGCGCAACGGAGAAGTGCCGACAGCGGCTGATCCGGAATTCCTGGTACGGCTCAACGGCCTGATCGAAGGGCCAGCGACTCCCCCGGCCGCTGCGCCACCCGCGCCGGAACCCGTGGCCCCTGCAGCTACCGTGGCTCCTGCTGCCGGAGCGCCCGCCGCAGACGATGAAATCACCGATGAAGAATTCGAAGCACTGCTGGACCAGCTGCATGGACCGGGGCAGGTCAAGCCCGTAGCGAGTACTCCCGCAGCGGCTGCCACGCCCGCTGCCGCACCCTCCGGTGGCGACGAGATCACTGACGACGAGTTCGATGCACTGCTGGACCAGTTGCATGGCACCGGGCCGGTAAAGGCGGTCGAGACACCGGCAGCGAGTGCCCCGGCCGCTGCGCCGCCCGCTGCTGCAGGTGGCGGTGGGGATGAAATCACCGACGATGAATTTGAAAACCTGCTGGACCAGTTGCATGGCAAGGGCCAGTTCAAGGCCCCTGATGCCGCAGCCCCAGCTGCACAACCAGCTGCAGAATCCGCCAAATCGGTCGCGAAACCCGCAGCGCCTGCCAAACCGGCCGGAAAGCCGCCCGAGCAGGAAGCATCGGTGCGGGTGGATACCAAGCGACTGGACGCCATCATGAACATGGTCGGGGAACTGGTGCTGGTGCGCAATCGGCTGGTGCGCCTGGGTTTCGACAGCGGCAGCGAGGATATCGTCAAGGCGGTGGCCAACCTCGACGTGGTGACTGCCGACCTGCAGATGTCGGTCATGAAGACCCGCATGCAGCCGATCAAGAAAGTGTTTGGGCGGTTCCCGCGCGTGGTGCGCGACCTCGCCCGCACCCTGAATAAAGAAATCAACCTCGAGATGGTGGGCGAGGAAACCGACCTCGACAAGAACCTGGTGGAAGCGCTGGCCGATCCACTGGTGCACCTGGTGCGGAATTCAGTCGACCACGGCATCGAAATGCCGGATGCGCGGGTCAAGGCCGGCAAACCCCGCGCCGGTACGGTGGTGCTGGCGGCCGAACAGGAAGGCGATCATATCCTGTTGTCGATCAGCGATGACGGCGGCGGCATGGATCCGGACATGTTGCGTGCCAAGGCCGTTTCCAAGGGCGTGATTGATGCCGACGTGGCACGCCGCCTGTCACCGCGCGAGTGCTTCAACCTGATATTTGCCGCCGGCTTTTCCACGCGTGACGAGATCTCCGACGTCTCCGGCCGGGGCGTCGGCATGGACGTGGTCAAGACCAAGATCAGCCAGTTGAACGGTATCCTCGAGGTCGATTCGGAAAAGGGCAAGGGCACCCGCATTTCCATCAAGGTGCCACTGACGCTGGCCATCATGCCCACCCTGATGGTGATACTCGGCGAGCAGACTTTTGCGCTGCCGCTGGTGAACGTCAACGAGATCTTCAACCTGGATCTGACCCGCACCAACGTGGTGGATGGTCAGGAAGTCATCATCATTCGCAACAAGCCGGTGCCGCTGTTCTACCTCAGTCGCTGGCTGGTACGCGGTGGCGGGGTGAGCGAGCCACGTCCCGAGACCAACGTGGTGATTGTCTCGATCGGCGAGAAAAAGGTTGGCTTCGTGGTGGATCAGTTGATCGGCCAGGAAGAAGTTGTGATCAAGCCACTGGGAGCGCTGCTCCACGGCACGCCCGGCATGGCTGGCGCCACCATCACCGGGGATGGTCGGATCGCCCTGATTCTTGATGTGCCCGCCATGCTCAAGCATTACGCCCGTCGTTTTTGATTCGCGTTGCGGGTACTCACGGCAGGATTGGTGCAATCCCGTGTAAGATGCAGAATCGCAGTTCAAGTTGATGGTGGTTTCCCTGATGAATCCCGAAACTCGTGATGTGATGATTACGTCATGAGTGATGACTTAATTACCCTGCTGGTACTGGAATAGGGCGACTGCTGGCCTGCCGCTGTCACCAAACTGGTGACAGTATTTTGACTCACTCCCCCCGATACTTCCCTGCAGACCCCATAAACCGGTCATTTCTGCCATGCTGGCAAGGTTCTTGCTAAATTAACAAACAGGAATTGGCAGCGACGGCGAACGGGGAGGCCGTTTGCTGAATTTGGCGAAAGGGACGGGTGTTCCGCATGCTGATGCGCGAGCCCGCAGGGAATAATAAGAATGGATATCCTCAGCCTGCTTGGCGTGATTCTCGGCTTTGCCGCCATTATCGGTGGCAACTGGCTGGAAGGCGGACATTTGGGAGCCCTGTTTAACGGGCCCGCCGCCATTATCGTGATCGGTGGCACCGTCGGCGCGGCCCTGCTGCAGTCGAACCGGGCGGCGTTTCGCCGCGCTTTTGCGCGCCTCCGGCATGTGTTCATGCCACCCGTGGTCGAACACGAGGCCGGTATCGAGAAAGTTGTCAGCTGGAGTGTTACCGCGCGCAAGGAAGGCCTGCTCGGGCTGGAGATGATTGCTGAAACCGAACCGGACCTGTTTGCGCGACGCGGCCTGCAGCTGCTGGTGGATGGCAGCGAGCCGGAACAGGTGCGCAGCGTGATGGAAGTCGACCTCTACGTGCAGCAACAGCGCGAGTTCGAGGCGGCCAAGGTTTTTGAGGCCATGGGCGGTTATTCCCCGACCATCGGTATTATCGGCGCGGTCATGGGCCTGATTCACGTGATGCAGAACCTGTCTGACCCCAGCCTGCTGGGTGCCGGCATCGCCACTGCATTTGTGGCGACGATCTACGGGGTTGGCTTTGCCAACCTGTTCCTGTTGCCGGTGGCGAACAAGATCAAGGGGCTGGCACGCAAACAGGCCAGTTACCGGGAATTGCTGATTGAAGGCATTATTTCCATTGCCGAGGGCGAGAACCCGCGCTCGATCGAGATGAAACTCCAGGGTTACCTGGAAACCTGAAGGAGTCCGCCACCGTGCCACGCCGCGAGGTGATCGAGGAGGATGAACACCTGGAACGGTGGCTGATCTCCTATGCCGATTTCATCACCCTGCTGATGGCATTTTTCGTGGTCATGTACTCCATCTCGGCGGTGAACCAGGGCAAGTACAAGATTCTTTCCGCCACGCTCTCGGAAGCCTTCAGAACCCCGACCTTCAACCTCCAGCCGGTGCAGGAGGGGGAACAGGTGCGCACCGATGAGGAGCAGGGCAATCCGGACTTTATCGTGCCCCTGGATGCCGTGTCCGGTGCCGAGCAGGACGAGGGCAGCAAGGGCAGTGAAGGGCCGGCTGAGCAGCTGCAGGTGCTCAAGACCCAGCTGGTCGAATTGTTCCAGGACATGATCAGCAAGGATCTCATCTCGGTGACCGGCGACGAACTGTGGGTGGAAATCGAGATGAAATCCTCGCTGCTGTT
>JBFJWR010000071.1:0-11016 GCA_041623535.1 Pseudomonadales bacterium | reverse complement strand
TCCCACCCCCACCGGCGCCCCTGCTCAGCCTGGTCGAAAGCTCGGTCAATGCCGTGCTGCGCACCGACCCGGCGACACTGCACCGACTGGCTGAGTTTTCCGGTCGGGCAGTGGAAATCGAGGCGGCAGATACCGGCCTGCGACTGGTCCTGCGCATCGAAGCGGACCGGATCCGGGTACAGGCACCAGGAACCACAGCAGCCGATTGCTCGCTGAGTGCCTCTTCCGCAGTGTTTATGCAACTGGCCATGCGCCCCGGCGATCGCAGCCTGCTGTTCGGCCAGCGCATGAACGTACACGGGGATATCGAACTGGCCGGCGCCATCGCCGACTGCCTGGGAGACCTGGAGGTGGACCCGGGCGCCCTGCTGGAGCCGGTCTTCGGCAGTGTGGTTGCGCAGGGCATCGGGCAGATGCTTGGCAAGGCGGCCGGCTGGCTGCAGCGCACCGGCGATCACCTGCGCATGGATGTCGTGGAATACCTGGAAAACGAATCGGACCTGCCCTCGCGCGATGAGGCGCAGCTACTGTTTACCGGTATCGCGGATGCCCGGGACGCAGTCGAACGCATGGCCCAGCGCCTGCAAAGACTGCAGGCCCGCGCCACGCAGGCCGGCAAAGCAGTGGAACAGCCATGAGATTTCGCCGGCTGCTGCAGATTCTGCGCACCTGCGCGCATTATCGACTGGATGAACTGATCCCCGACTCCCGCGCCCAACGCATGGCCAGCCTGCTGCTGCGCTCTCTGCCCTGGAGCTGGACTCCCAGGGCACAGTTACCCCGTGGCGAACGTATCCGCCGTGCGCTGGAAGAACTGGGCCCGGTGTTCGTCAAGCTCGGCCAGGTACTATCCACGCGCCGCGACCTGCTGCCCGAGGATATCGCCGACGAACTGAAGTATCTGCAGGACCAGGTCGCGCCGTTTCCCGGCGAACAGGCACGCGACATCATCGAACTGGCTCTGGGCGCGCCGGTCGCCGAGTGCTTTGAATCTTTTGAACTGGAACCGCTGGCCTCGGCATCGGTGGCGCAGGTGCATGCCGCCACGCTGTCCGGTGGTGCCGAGGTGGTCGTCAAGATCATCCGGCCGGACATCCTGCCGGTGATCCGCAAGGATCTGACCCTGATGTACCTGCTGGCACGCCTGCTGGAACGCTGGTGGTCGGAAGGCTGGCGGCTGCACCCGCAGGAGGTCGTGGCCGACTATGAAAAAACCATTCTTGGCGAACTCGACCTGATTGCCGAGGGGGCCAATACCTCGCACCTGCGGCGCAATTTCCTGCACTCGCCATTGCTCTACGTACCCCAGGTGCACTGGGAGCATACGCGCCGCAACGTACTGGTCATGGAGCGCATACACGGCATCCCCATTGGCGAGACTGAAACGCTGCGCGCCCGCGGCACGAACATGAAAAAGCTCGCCGAGCGCGGTGTCGAGATCTTCTTCACGCAGGTTTTTCGCGACAGTTTCTTTCATGCCGACATGCACCCCGGCAACATTTTCGTCAACATCGACGACCCGCAGAACCCGCAATACATCGCCATCGACTGCGGCATCGTGGGGTCGCTGACCAACGAGGACCAGTACTACCTGGCGCGTAACCTGCTGGGCTTCTTCAAGCGCGATTACCGGCATGTGGCCGAGCTGCACCTGGAATCCGGCTGGGTACCATCCGACACGCGCGTCACCGAATTCGAGGCGGCAATTCGCAGCGTGTGCGAGCCCATATTCGAGAAGCCGCTGCAGGATATCTCCTTCGGCCTGTTCCTGGTCAACCTGTTCCAGACCGCCCGCCGCTTTCGCATGGAAGTACAGCCACAGCTGGTGCTGTTGCAGAAGACGCTGCTGAACATCGAAGGACTGGGTCGCCAGCTGTATCCGCAGCTGGACCTGTGGTCCACCGCCCAACCCTTTCTCGAACGCTGGATGCAGGACCGCTTTGGTCCGCAAAGCCTGATGCGCGCACTGCAATCACATGCCCCCGACTGGGTGGAACAGATACCGGCCCTGCCCCAACTGGCAGCGGATGCCCTGCAGAAGGTACGCCAGCTGGACCAGCTGGCCATCCAGCAGCAGCGGGTACTCAACGACATTCACCGCGACCTGAACCGGGACCGGGGGCTGAACTGGGGCCTGATCACCGGCAGCGCGTTTTTGCTCAGCGCCGTTGCCGTGGCCAGCAATTTCTCCATCAGCCTTGCCGGCAGCATCCCGGCCACCAGCTGGATACTGGCCCTGATCGGGGTCTGGCTGGTCAGCCAGCGCCGCCGCTGAACCCCGATGCGCTATGCTACAACCATGATTTTGCAGGTATTTTTCTCTCCGTGAACAACGTAAGCCCGGACTGGCTGGAACAGGTACACTGGAATGAACAGGGTCTGGTTCCGGTGATCACGCAGGAGGCGGCCAGCGGGCAGGTACTGACGCTGGCCTGGATGAATGCAGAGGCACTGCGCCTGACTGCCAGCGAGGGGCGTGCCGTGTACTGGTCGCGCTCGCGGCAGCAGCTCTGGCGCAAAGGCGAGCAGTCCGGCAACGAGCAGAAAGTGCTTTCCATCCGCCTGGATTGCGATCGGGATGCCGTGCTGCTGGAAGTGGAGCAGGTGGGCGGAGTGGCCTGCCACACCGGGCGCCATCACTGCTTCTTCCATCACCTGGAGGACGGCCGCTGGGAAATCACCGAGCCGGTACTGAAAGACCCCGGACAAATGTACGGCGATAAAAAGTAGTTATGGAAAAGATACTGGAAGAAATGGACGCCATGCTGCGCCAGCGCCGCACTGCCGCGCCGGAAGAATCCTATGTCGCCAGCCTGTATCACAAGGGGCTGGACAAGATTCTCGAGAAAGTCGGCGAGGAAGCGACCGAGACCATTATTGCGGCCAAGAATGCCAGTGCCGGCAACTCGTCCGACCTGGTGCACGAAACGGCCGACCTGTGGTTTCACACCCTGGTGATGCTTTCGCACCTGGACCTGGGGTACCAGGATGTCCTGGACGAACTGGGCCGGCGCATGCATGTCTCCGGTCACGCTGAGAAAGCGTCCCGTGGACAGAAATCGAAAACCTGAAATTAATCTGTGAGGTAATGCTGTTATGGGACCTGGTGGTATTAGCGTAGGCTCCTTGCTTCTGATCCTGGCCATCGTGCTCTTGTTGTTCGGCACCAAGAAGCTGAAAAACCTGGGTGGCGACCTGGGCGGTGCGATCAAGGGATTCAAGAAGGCCATGAGTGACGAACCGAACGAAGCGGAGGGCGGCGAGGCCCGGAAATCGATTCCCAACCCGCCGCCTGCCAGCGGGCAGGTTTATGACGTGAAGCCCGAATCGGAAGTCAGCGAGAAGACCAAGTCACCCTGATCAGGCGCGACACGCATGTTCGATATCGGCTTTGCCGAATTGCTGCTGCTGGCCGTGGTCGGCCTGCTCGTGCTTGGACCCGAACGCCTGCCTGAAGCAGCGCGCACATTAGGCGTCATGCTCGGCCGGGTCCGCCGCAGCTTCAATTCCCTGCGCGATGAAGTGCAACGCGAATTACGCGCCGATGAATTGCGCACCAGGCTGGAGGCCGAACGCAAGAGCCTCGGGCTGGAAGAACTCGGCCGCAGCCTGCAGGAATCCCTGCCTGTCACGCCGGCCAACCCGCCTCGTGATGAAACACCTGCAGAACCACGCACCGCAGACAACAGCAAGGACGTGGCTTGAGTACACCCAGCAACCCCGCGCCCGGAACACCACCGGGCGACGCACCACCCGACGAGGCCGAAGTCAGCCAGCCGCTGGTAACCCATCTCACCGAATTGCGTGATCGGCTGCTGCGCGCACTACTGGCCGTACTGCTTGTCTTCCTGGCCATGTACCCGTTTGCCAACGAACTCTATGCGTGGCTGTCAGAACCCCTGCGCGCCCTGATGCCGGCGGGCTCCACGATGATCGCAACAGAGGTCGCCTCACCTTTCCTGGCGCCGTTCAAACTGACCCTGCTTGCGGCGCTGTGTGCCGCCATGCCGATCGTGCTGTACCAGGTGTGGATGTTCGTGGCGCCCGGTCTGTACCTGCATGAGAAAAAAATCGCCACACCCCTGCTGATTTCCAGCATCGTGTTGTTCTACCTGGGACTGGCCTTCGCCTACTTCGTGGTCTTCCCGCTGGTGTTCGGGTTTTTCACATCAGTCGGACCGGAAAACATCGCGGTTATGACCGATATCAGCCGGTACCTGGATTTTGTCATCAAGTTGTTTCTCGCCTTTGGGGTGGCCTTCGAGATTCCGGTGGCCACGGTGCTGTTGATCAGCATGGGGGTGATCGATTCCCGGAGCATGGCGAAGAAACGCCCGTACATCATTATCGGCTGCTTCACGATTGGCATGCTGATGACGCCACCCGATATCATTTCGCAGGTCCTGCTCGCCGTCCCGATGTGGCTGCTGTTTGAAACCGGCCTGTTCTTTGGCCGTTTCGTGGAAGCCGATGAACCCGGCAACGGAGCATCCGCCTGAGCGGTTCGGTTCAGCTTCGCGCGCGACGCCGCCAGTGTTTCCAAAACAGCCCGTACACCGCAACATTCACCAGCAAGGCAATGCTGCCCAGTACCATTTGTATATTGCGCGTCAGTCCTGGCGGGTAGATCACCGGCAGCAGGTAGTGCTCTATGAAACCGCCGCTGTAGCCGGCCATCCCCGCCTGGGTGCGCAACTCGTTTTCCAGGTCGGTGAGCGGGCAGTACCAGCCCGCGAATTCCAGCAGCACGACCCAGATGGCGGCCGGCAGATGCAGCCAGACCAGCCACCGCCAGCGCAAGGCCAGCAGCCCGCCGAGCAACGCAAAAAGAATGAAGAACAGGTGGAGCACCAACACGGCATCGGCTGCCAGCCGGTAGCTCACGCCGGAACCTCCAGCAGAAAAGTCACCGGACCGTCATTGACCAGCGCCACCTGCATGTCCGCTCCGTAACGACCACTGGCCACGACCGCATGACGCTCCTGCGCCTGCTGCATAAAATATTCATATAAAGCCCGGCCCCTGTCCGGCTCCGCCGCCGGCGTGAAACTCGGCCGCGCACCCTTGCGCGTATCGGCCGCCAGCGTGAACTGCGACACGACCAGCAGCCCTCCCTGTGTATCTGTCACGCTGTGGTTCATGCGCCCGTTTTCATCGGCGAAAACACGGTAGCCGAGCAGGCGCTCGAGCATGCGCTCGGCCTGCGACTCCTGGTCATGCCGTTCGACCGCGAGGAACACCAGCAGGCCGGCCCCGATCGCACCAACTGTCTCGGCATCCACGCGGACCTGCGCTTCCAGCACGCGCTGGATGAGTGCCTTCAAATGGCGGAATCCAACAGGCGGGCCATGTTGGCCGTGGCACGCACTAATGCATCCACCAACCCCGGCTCGATGGCCGAGTGACCGCAGTCGCGGATAATCTGCAGCTCCGCCTCGGGCCAGGCCTGGTGCAGGGCAAGTGCATTGTCTGCCGGGCAGATCATGTCGTAACGGCCATGCACGATCACACCGGGAATACCGCGCAAGCGCGCTGCATTAGCAAGAATCTGGTTGTCTTCCAGGAAGGCCTGCTGCTGAAAGTAATGGGCTTCAATACGTGCCAGTGCCAATGCCAGGTGCGGTTCACTGAAGTTCTGCTCAAGGCCCTCATTGGGGCGCAGGGTCGCCGTGCGTCCTTCCCACAGGGACCAGGCCTTGGCCGCGGCCATGCGCGCAAGGTCATTGTCGCCAGTGAGAATCTCGTAATAGGCGCCAACCATGTCGTGCCGGCGCGATTCCGGAATCGGCGCCACGAAGTCTGCCCAGTACTCGGGAAACACGCGACTGGCGCCGGACTGGTAGAACCAGGCAAGATCCTGCTGCCGGGCCAGGAAAATGCCACGCAACACCATGCCCAGCACCCGCCCCGGATGCGCCTGTGCATACACCAGCGACAGGGTCGAACCCCATGACCCGCCGAACAGCATCCAGCGCTCTATGCCCAGGTGGGTGCGTATGGTTTCCATGTCCTCGACCAGCGCCGCGGTGTGATTGCCGGACAATTCCGCGTGGGGCTCGGAACGACCGGCTCCGCGCTGATCAAAGAGCACGATGCGATAGATGGCAGGATCAAAATAGCGCCGGTTGAATGCGGCGCTGCCGGCACCGGGACCGCCGTGCACGAACAGCACCGGGATGCCCTGCGGATTGCCGGACTCCTCAACGTACAGGGTGTGCGGGGGCTCGACCGCCAGGCGATGCTCAGCGTAAGGATGTAGGTCGGGATACAGCAGCCGCATGTTCAGCTCCATTGGCACACGCTTTACCAATGTAACCCATGCAACCGCTTTCGCCGAGCCGTAGCGACCCTGCCACGCAGGCAGGCCGCCGGGATAGCCGCTTAATCGGCCGCCTGTGTCGTCCGCGACGCCCGCTTGCGCTCGTTCTCGGTCAGCAGCTGCTTGCGAATACGCAGGCTGATCGGCGTCACTTCCAGCAGTTCATCATCGGCAATGAACTCCATCGCCTGTTCCAGCGACATGTCGACATGCGGCGACAGTGTCACTGCATCATCCTTGCCGGAAGCCCGCACGTTGGTGAGCTGCTTGCCCTTGATCGGGTTGACCACGAGGTCGTTGTCCCGCGAATGGATGCCGATGATCATGCCTTCATACACTTCCGTGTTGGCGGGAATCAGCATGCGACCCCGCTCCTGCAGGTTGAACAGGGCGTAGGCCGGCGCCTTGCCGGTCGCCATGGAAATCAACACGCCGTTCTGTCGGCGCCGGATGATGCCGGCGCGTTGCGGACCGTAGTGGGCAAAGGCATGACTCATGATGCCGGTGCCGCGGGTCAGCGTCAGGAAGCGCGAACGGAAACCGATCAGGCCACGCGCCGGAACCACGAAGGTGATGCGGATGCGACCACTGCCGGCAGGCTGCATGTCGATCATGTCGGCCTTGCGGCGTCCCAGTTCCTCGATCACCGAACCCTGGCAATCTTCCTCGATATCCAGCACCAGGTTCTCAAACGGCTCGCACAGTTCGCCATCAATTTCACGACAGATGACCTCGGGGGGCGATACGCCAAATTCGAACCCTTCGCGACGCATGGTTTCAATCAGCACGGACAGGTGCAGTTCGCCACGCCCGGCAACCAGGAAACGGTCTGGTGAATCACCCGGAGACACCCGCAGCGCCACGTTATGGACGGCTTCCTGCTGCAGGCGTTCAGAAATCTTGCTCGAGGTGACGTACTTGCCTTCACGGCTGGCAAACGGCGAGTTGTTGACCTGGAAGGTCATACGCACGGTTGGCTGGTCGATATGAATCGGCGGCAGCGCTTCCGGATGTGCCGGATCACAGAGCGTATCGCCGATCTGCAGGTTCTCAACGCCGGAGATGCAGATGATGTCACCGGCTTCCGCGGTCTGCCGTTCTTCTTTTTCCAGCCCCGCGTAGCCAAATACCTGCATGATGCGTCCTTCGCGCCGCTTGCCATCCATGCCCACCACCGCGACCTGCTGGTTGCGCGCGACCTTTCCACGACGCACCCGCCCGATTCCCAGCACGCCGACATAGCTGGACCATTCCAGCGAACACACCTGCATCTGGAAGGGCTCTGCACCGGACTGTACGTCCGGTTCCGGCACGTACTTCACGATGGCTTCAAGAACGGTGCTCATGCCTTCGAGCAGCACGTCGGGATCACTACCCGACAGGTTGCGTATCGCCGAGGCAAACACGACCGGAAAATCCAGCTGTTCTTCGGTGGCATCCAGCGAGGCGAACAGGTCAAATACCTCGTCGATCACCTGGTGCGGGCGCGCGCCTTCACGGTCCACCTTGTTGACGATCAGCACCGGCTGCAGGCCTTTCTCAAATGCCTTCATGGTGACAAAGCGTGTTTGCGGCATCGGCCCTTCCACGGCATCGACCACCAGCAATACGGCATCGACCATGGTCATGATGCGCTCGACCTCACCGCCAAAGTCCGCGTGACCGGGGGTGTCGATCATGTTGATCTGCCAGTCATCCCAACGCAGCGAGCACTGCTTGGAAAAAATCGTAATGCCGCGCTCTTTCTCCTGATCGTTGCGATCCATGATGCGCTCATCACCCTCACTGCCACGCGCCAGCATGCCGCATTCGCGCAGCAGGCAGTCAACAAGCGTGGTCTTACCGTGATCGACGTGGGCGATGATGGCGATATTGCGAGTACCGCGCATAGGGAGCTCCTTTTTACCAGTTAATTGAAAAACCGCATCCAGCAGTCTTTTAATCCCCTGGTCAGCGAGCGCGCGATTATACGGACATCGCCCTGAATTCGATATACTTCGCGCCCCGATTAAAAAATGATCCATCATGAATCTCGCCACCAGCCTTCCGGCGCACTCCAAATGACCCGTAAAGCCATCGCCCTGCTCTCAGGCGGCCTGGACTCCCTGCTGGCCACCCGCCTGGTGCTCGACCAGGGCATAGAGGTGGAAGCCATCAACTTTTATACCGGCTTCTGCGTCGAGGGCCACACCCATGCCATCCGCCAGCAGAACCCGGACAAGCCACGCCGCAACAACGCGCTATGGTCTGCCGAACAGCTGGGAATTCCACTGCACTTCATTGATATTGCTGAAGAATATAAAAACGCGGTGGTTCTGAACCCGCGTCATGGCTATGGCAAATATCTGAATCCCTGCCTGGACTGCAAGGTGTTCATGGTCGGCAAGGCGCTCGAATGGGGCCGGGAACGCGGCTTTGATTTCATCATCACCGGCGAAGTGATCGGGCAGCGGCCAAAGTCACAGCTCAAGCGCACCATGCCCATCATTGCCCGCGAATCGGGCGCCGAAGACCGCCTGTTACGCCCGCTGTGCGCCCAGCTGCTGCCGGAAACCCTGCCGGAACGCGAGGGCTGGGTGAATCGCGACCTGCTGCGCGGCTTCCATGGCCGCAACCGCACCCCGCAGATTGAACTGGCCCGCGAACTGGGTTTTGAGGATTTTGCCCAGCCTGCCGGCGGCTGCTGCTTCCTGACCGACCCCAATTACACCAGCAAACTGGCCGACCTGTGGAAGGTGCGCAATGAACGCGACTACTCCATGGATGACATCCTGCTGCTGAAAGTGGGTCGCCACCTGCGTCCCAACGCCCGTTTCAAGGTCATCGTCGGCCGCGAAGAGGGTGAAAACAACTTCCTGGAGGGCTATCGCAAGACCTTCGTGGCCCTGCGCAGCGTCAGTCACAAGGGTCCGCTGGCACTGATAGATGGCACGCCCAACGCGGAAGACCTGCAAACCGCGGCTCGCCTGGTCGCACGTTTCGGCCAGGGCCGCGATGCCGAAATAGTTGCCATGGAGGTCACCCGGCAGGGTACGGTGGGCGAATTATTGCAGGTCCGGCCGATGGCCAATGCCGACATTCCGCAGGAATGGTATGTATGAACCAGGCCACGCAGCTGGATGCCCGCCACCTGCTTTGCCCCATGCCGGTCATCCGCACCCAGACCGCCATGGACAAGTTACAGGACGGCGCATTGTTACAGGTCACAGCAACCGATCCGGGGGTATTGCATGACATACCGGCGTGGTGCAGAGTACATGGCCACACGGTACAGCGGGTCTGGCAGGAAGGCAGGGATATTCATCTGCTACTGCAAGTCGGCCAGCCCTCTGGCACCAAATGAGTGCATCAACGACTCAATCGCACCAGACCGGAACACCCAGGCTTGCCAAAACCATTGCAAACCCCTGAAAAAGAATCAATATCCGTTTCTGAACGGTGGCATGCATATTGCCACCATCCCTGCACCGTAATTCACTCCGGGCACCTGCCTGGCCGTGGATCGCGCTGATACCCAACCTGACCCCAGTAGTGGAGATACATACATGTCAAATAAAACGATGAGCCTGATCAAGGACAACGACGTCAAGTGGGTGGACCTGCGGTTCACCGACACGCTGGGCAAGGAACAGCACGTTTCCATTCCGGCCAGCACCATCAACCAGGAATTTTTCGACGAAGGCAAGATGTTCGATGGCTCCTCCATCGCCGGCTGGAAGGCGATCAACGAGTCCGACATGATCCTGATGCCGGAAGACGACACGTCCGTGATCGACCCGTTCACCGACGAAGTCACCCTGAACATCCGCTGCGACATCATCGAACCCTCCACCATGCAGCAGTACGGTCGTGACCCGCGCAGCCTCGCCAAGCGCGCCGAGGAATACCTGAAGTCCACCGGCCTGGGCGATACCGCCTACTTCGGCCCGGAGCCGGAATTTTTCGTCTTCGATGACGTCAAGTGGACCAACGAAATCAACGCTGCCAGCTTCAGCATCTTCTCTGAAGAAGCGGCCTGGGCGTCCAACTCGGAAATCGAGCCGGGCAACCTCGGCCACCGCACCCGGGTCAAGGGCGGCTACTTCCCCGTTCCGCCGGTCGACTCTGCGCATGACCTGCGTGGCGCAATGTGTGGCGCAATGGCCCAGATGGGCCTGGATATCGAAGTACACCACCACGAAGTGGGCACTGCGTGCCAGAACGAAATCGGTGTGCGCTTCAACACGCTGGTGAAGAAAGCCGACGAGATCCAGATCCTGAAGTACTGCGTACACAATGTTGCGCATGCCTACGGTAAAACCGCGACCTTCATGCCCAAGCCCCTCGTTGGTGACAACGGCAACGGCATGCACGTCCACCAGTCTTTCTCGAAGAATGGTGAAAACCAGTTCTCCGGCGACAAGTACGGCGGACTTTCCGAAAACGCCCTGTACTACATCGGCGGCATCATCAAGCATGCGCGGGCGCTGAATGCACTGACCAACGCTTCCACCAACAGCTACAAGCGCCTGGTGCCGGGCTTCGAAGCTCCGGTCATGCTGGCCTACTCGGCCCGTAACCGCTCCGCCTCGATCCGTATCCCCTGGGTTTCCAGCCCCAAGGCACGCCGTATCGAAGTCCGCTTCCCGGATCCGACCGCCAACCCGTACCTGGCCTTCTCGGCCATGCTGATGGCCGGCCTCGACGGCATCCAGAAC
>JBFJWR010000070.1:0-11137 GCA_041623535.1 Pseudomonadales bacterium | reverse complement strand
TCCACCGGGTCGTCGATCGTGGTCGGCATCAGCGCGGCCAGCACGCCACTACGCTCCGCCCACTGCAGCAGGTTCATGGTGATTTCATGAGATCGCTCGGCGTCCAGCGTAAAAAGCAGGGGACGCGCAAGCGCATAGAGGTGATTGATCAGCACGCCGGGGAATCCTTGAGGGCTTTGCGGCCAGCGATTATATAGCGGCAGTGCTCAGTTGAGGCGGCGAATTGACTGGAATTTATGATCCGGGCCGTATTCTATTTCAAAGCGGCCATGCACCCCGTTACTGGTCACGAACGGCCGCAGATGATTGGCGTCAAAGCGAACCGTACGACCGTCTTCCGCACGGGCCACCACGAACTTCGCCGTGCCACTGTACAGGCGCACGAACTCCTCTGACGGGATACTCAGGGTGATCCGGCTGGCTGGCATCGGCGATAAAGCGAACCGGCGTCAGGTGCCGCCAGGCGCGCCGTCCTGCTTCACGACCTTGCGCTTTACGACCTTTCGCTTCACGGTCTTGCCCTTCTCAGTCTTGCGCTTGACAGTTCCCGTCGCAGAAGTGACCGCAGTTGCGCCGTCACTGCGCTTCTTCACGGTCTTCACGGACTTGCCAGCCGGTTTGGCAACAGACTTGGACCGTACCTTGCGCCCGGCCCCGTTGGCCTTCCTGGCATTGGCGGACCGCGAACTTCCGACCGTCGCGGCAGAACCGCCTGCCGCGGCGCTTTGCGAGAGGTCGAGCAGTTCCCGACTGGCCACGGAGAACATGGCAAAGTCGTGGACTGTCGAATTGCGTAACCCGGTAAGCACGTTCTGCCAGCGCGACACCAGGGGCCGGTTGAGCTTGATCCAGGCGTCGATCCGCGCGCCGAGATCACTCGGTCCTTCGGCCATGCTGAGCATGCTGATGACCAGCGACCGGCGCTCCGCATCCAGGTCATCCCGGAACGTCTCCCGGGCCATGGCCTGCCAGTGATTGTCCACCGAGATATTCGTGATCTGCCGCGAGAACCAGTGCAGTTCCAGCTTGCTGCCGAGGCGGAAAAAAGCCTCGGCGGTGACGCGTAGCGAAGCACCTGTTTCGCGACTCGCCTCGATGATACCCAGCCCGTTATAGAGCGCCGCGAGCCGCGCAATATCATTCGCGACACCTTCCGGAACACCAGCTTTCAACAGGTACCTGGTCTTGCTCTCGAGGGACTCCTGATGCACTCCGACCATGACTTCCGGCAGGATCTGCGCCAGTTCCCGGATGCCACCACGGAACAGTTCCACGGTTCTCTCGGCGGCAAAATTATGCCCCCGGTTGCGCAGCAGCCAGCGACTGGCGCGACGGGTCAGGCGGATCAGCTGGCTGGTCATTTCCAGCTGTATCTCCGACGAAACCTGGTAATCCAGCGCCTCCACCTGGCGCCAGAGGCGGTCCACGTCGAAGATGTCGCGCGCCACGAGGTAGGCGCGCGCCACGTGGGACGGCTTGGTACCGGTCGACTCGGTCAGCCGGTTGATAAAAGTGATACCCATGTGATTGACCAGGTCGTTGGCAATCTGGGTGGCAGCGATTTCGCGACGCAGCTGGTGGTCCAGCACTTCCGGCCGGTAACGCTCCAGCAGCACCGGTGGAAAACAGGTCTCCAGTTCCCGCCGCAGGTAATCGTCATCCGGAATCTTTGAATTGATCAACTGTTCCTTGAGATCCGCCTTGCAGTAGGAAATCAACACGCACAGTTCGGCACGCGACAGACCGAGGTCACGTGACACGCGTTCGCTGAAGGTCTCCTCGTCGGGCAGGAATTCCAGCGCGCGATCGAGCTTGCCGGCGCTTTCCATGCCGGCAATAAACCGCCGGTACTCCTCCATGCGCGCCTTCACCTCGGAAACCGCGATGCTGAGCGCCTGTGTCTGCCGGTAGTTGTTCTGCAGCACGAGGTCGCCCACCGTATCGGTCATGTCCGCGAGCAACTTGTTACGTTGCTTGCCGGTCATACCGTGCTTTTCCATCACGCTGTTCAGCAGGATCTTGATGTTGACCTCGTGATCGGAACAATCCACGCCGGCCGCGTTATCAATGAAGTCGGTATTACAGCGGCCTCCATTGAGACCATATTCGATGCGGCCCAACTGGGTCATACCGAGGTTGCCGCCCTCGCCCACCACGCGCGCGTTCAGTTCCTTGCCATTGATGCGTATCGCATCGGTGGCCTTGTCGCCAACGTCCAGGTCCGACTCGGTGGACGCCTTCACATACGTACCAATGCCACCATTCCAGAACAGGTCCACCTTCGAAGTGAGCAGCGCCCTGAGCAGTTCATTGGGCGTCATGCGATCGACACTGATGCCGAAGCGCTTCTTCATCTGGGGACTGATGGCAATTGATTTGGCGGAACGCTCAAAGATGCCGCCACCTTTGGAAATCAGCTTGCTGCTGTAGTCGGTCCAACTGGAGCGCGGCAGCTTGAAGAGGCGCTGGCGCTCTTTGAAGCTGGCCGCAGCATCCGGGTCCGGATCGATGAAAATATGCAGGTGATTGAAAGCGGCCACCATGCGGATCTTGTCGGACAACAGCATGCCGTTGCCAAACACGTCGCCGGACATGTCACCAACCCCGACCACCGTGAACTCGTCTTTTGCAGTGTTGATCCCCAACTCGCGGAAATGCCGTTCCACGGACACCCATGCACCCCGCGCGGTAATACCCATACCTTTGTGGTCATAACCAACACTGCCGCCGGACGCGAACGCATCCCCCAGCCAATGCCCATATTCCGCCGAAATGCCGTTGGCGATATCCGAGAAAGTCGCTGTCCCCTTGTCGGCAGCCACCACGAGGTAATAATCATCCTCATCACGCCGCACCACGTTGACCGGTGGCACCACCTTGCCGTTGACAAAGTTGTCGGTAACATCCAGCAGGGCCCTGATGAACATCTTGTAACAACGAATGCCTTCCTCGATGAACGCCTCGCGCCCGCCACTGGTCGGTGGTCGTTTCACCACGAAGCCGCCCTTGGCACCAACCGGCACGATCACCGCGTTCTTGACCTGCTGCGCCTTGACCAGGCCCAGAACCTCGGTACGGAAATCTTCCAGCCGGTCGGACCAGCGCAAGCCGCCGCGTGCAACCTTGCCGCCCCGCAGATGCACACCTTCCACGTAGGGTGAACTGACAAAAATCTCGAACATCGGGCGGGGACGCGGAATCTCGGCAATTGCGCGCGGGTTCATTTTCAGGGAGATATACGCCTTGGGGCTACCGTCCTTGCCCGGCTGGAAAAAATTGGTACGCAGCGTGGCGCTCATCAGTTCCAGGTAACGACGCAGGATGCGGTCTTCATCGAGGCTGCTCACTGCATCCAGCGCTGTCAGAATACCGTTGGCAATGGCCTCGGCCAGTTCGCCCCGCTGTGCCACCGATTCCCTGCGCGCAGGATCGAACAGCATCTTGAAGTAGGCCAGCAACTGACGCGCAATGCCGTGGTGACGACCCAGCGTCTCGGCTGTATAGGCTTGACTGAGCGTGAAGCGGATCTGCTTGTTGTAGTGCGAATAGGCACGGAACATGGCAACCTCGCGCCAGTTGAAGCCGCCACCCAGCACCAACCGGTTGAAGCCGTCGTTTTCCGCATTGCCGCTCCAGACCTGCGCGAAGGCCTCGACGAAAATATCCTCGACCTCGTCAAGGTTCAGTTCGTTGCCAAGCCGGTACTGCAATTTGAAATCGCGCACCCAGACCACCGAACCATCCACAAGTCGCAGGTCGTGCGGGTTTTCCGCCAGCACGCACATGCCGAGGTTTTCGAGGATGGGCAGTACGTCCGACAACGGCAACTGCTCATTCACCTGGATCAGCTTGAATCGCAGCAGGCTGCTGTCTTCATCGTCGGCGCGGTAGAAATCCGTACCCAGGTTGCCTTTCTGATCCATGTGCAGAATCGTGTCGATGTCGTGGGCAGCAATCTCCGGATCGAAATCCTCCTTGTAGCCTTCGGGGAAGGCGTCGCGATATTCCCGGAACAAGCGGGCTCCCTCGACTTCTCCAAACCGCTCCAGCAACGCGGCACCCAGATCCTCCACCCAGGACCGGGCAATCTGCCGAATCTGCTTTTCAAGCTCAGCAACCACGTAGTCGTGCTGCAGCAACGGATCGACACGAATCACGAAGTGCACGCGCACGAGTGGGGATTCCGACATCTGCGTGGTGAAACTGGCATCCAGCGCCCCGACCGCATCGCACAGGATGTTTTGAAACTTGAGTCGCATTTCGGTCGTGAAAATATCGCGCGGGCAGAATACCAACGCAGTTACAAACTTGTTATAAGCGTCCCGGTGCATGAACAGGCGCACCATGCGCCGCTCCTGCATGTTGTAGATTCCGGTCAGCGTATGGAACAGTTCCGCAGAGCTCGCCTCGAGCAGTTCCTCGCGCGGATAGTTATGCATGATCTGCGCGAAGGCCTTGCCGGCATGTGAAGCCGGATCAAAACCGGCACGCGACATCAGCTCACCCACCTTGCGTCGCACCAGCGGAATCGAAGACAGCGCCTCGTTGTAGAAACGCACCGTGAACAGCCCCAGGAAGCGGTGCTCGGAAACCACTTCCCCCTTGCGGTTGAACGAGCGGATCGATACGTAATCCGGATACGCCGGACGATGCACCCGCGAACGGGTGGACGACTTGGAAATGGTAATCAGCTTGGGCGCCTGCAGAAATGCCTGCACGTCCGGCGCGAGCTTGCTCAGCGGCAGTTTCCTGCGCTTCTCGATCCGTCCACGACGTATGCCCAGCGCGGACTCATGCACCGGCTCGAGTACCTTGCGATCCCGGCCACCCGAAATTTTCAGTTCATCAAAGCCAAGGAATGTAAACTGCCCGTCAGCCAGCCAGGTCAGGAATTCAGCCACTTCGCGCACGCTGTCCGGCGGCAGGGGCGGCGGAGAAACATGCAGGTCACTGAGAATCTCGTCGCAGCGGCGGCGCATGGCTCCAAAGTCGGCGTTGACCAGGCAGACGTCGCGAATCACCGCCTGCAGGTCTTCGCGCAATGACTGCAATTCGTCCTCGGTTGCCTGGCGGTTGATGACAATGTGCAACAGGGTTTCGCGATGCTGGTGATGTCCTACCGAATCAGCGGCATGCAGCCCCGTGAGACGGTGGCGCTTGTTGCGTTCCACCTTGAGCACGACTTCCTGCAGCCGGTACATGGTGACTTCCCGCCGGTTCAGCTCCATACGCACGGATTCAACGAGGAAGGGCATATCCTGGTTCAGCACTTCCACAACCGTGTGCGTGGAATCCCAGCCATGCGTTTTCTTCTCGGGATTGAACACATCCACCACCAGCGCTTCCGGCGAATGCGTCTGGATCAGCTTCCAGCTGCGCATCATCGCGGCGTAAAAGTGATCGAGCTGGCCGCCTTCCAGATCCTCTACCGGCACATTGGCGAAATACTGCTCGGCAAATCCCGCAATATGGGCCCGCTGCGCCTTGGGCGCCTTGGCAGTAATCTGCCGCTTGATCTGGTTAATGATGCGTTTTCGTAGAACGCCGGTTGCTTCAGGCATGTAAGCTCCGCTCCTGTAGTCGTCATGGGTTGGGAACCACTCTTGAGAAACAGGGTCCCAGCCCCCAGTAATCCGCATACAAGCGTAGTCCAAATGCTGGAATACCGGCGTGCGTGCGCCAGCGGAAAAGGTACAATGCGCGACCCAGGCGACCACGCAAACGGACGGGAATTTAACGGGTTATGGAAGCAAGAGCCGCATTTACCGAGCTACACCGGGCCATGTCCGAACAGGTGCTGGGCCAGGAGCGACTGGTCAACCGGCTCATGATCGCCCTGCTCGCCGACGGGCACCTGCTGGTGGAAGGCCCCCCGGGGCTGGCCAAGACTCGCGCCATCAAGGAACTCTCGCGGCATATCGAGGGAGACTTTCACCGGGTGCAGTTCACCCCTGACCTGCTGCCCGGCGATCTTACCGGCACCGACATCTACCGGCCGGAAACCAGCGCTTTCCAGTTTCAGCACGGCCCCATCTTCCACAACCTGGTACTGGCCGACGAAATCAACCGCGCGCCGGCCAAGGTCCAGTCCGCCCTCCTCGAGGCCATGGCAGAACACCAGGTCAGTGTTGGCCAGCGCAGTTATCCGCTGCCGCGGCCTTTCCTGGTCATGGCAACCCAGAACCCGATCGAGCAGGAGGGCACCTACCCCCTGCCGGAGGCGCAACTCGACCGGTTCCTGCTGCACGTCGAAGTATCCTGGCCGGACGCCGAAACCGAAAAGAAAATCATGAAGCTGGTGCGCGAGGAAGCCGGTGCCCCGCCAGCCGCCGCGGTGACTGCGCCCCTGACGCTGGCCCAACTGGAAACCGCCCAACAGGAATTGCGCGCGCTGCACCTGGCCCCCGCGGTAGAGGAATACATCGTGCAACTGGTACAGGCGACCCGCCATGCACAGGCGCTGGATGCCCAGCTGGCCGGCTGGATCGAATGGGGCGCCAGCCCCCGTGCCTCGCTGGCACTGGAAGTTTGCGCCCGGGCGCAGGCCTGGCTGGCAGACCGCGACTACGTCAGTCCGGAAGACGTACAGGACCTCGCGCCCGACGTGCTGCGTCATCGCATCCTGCCCAGTTTTGCCGCCCAGGCCGAGGGCATCAGCACCACGGCCATCATTGACCGGTTGCTGCACAGCGTACCGGTCGGCTGAGCCATGAAAGCGGTCCTGCAGCATGCCCCCGGACCGCTGCCCCCCGCGGTGGCTCCGGACATCCACGAACTGACTGCACTCGATGCGGTAGCCCGCTCGCTTCGGCTGCGCCCCCCGTTCCGCGCGCTGGCCGAACAGGCCGGTCCGCACCAGAGCCGGTTCCGCGGACGCGGACTGGAGTTCGTCGACCTGCGTGAATACCAGATCGGCGACGATCTGCGCGATATCGACTGGCGATCCACCGCGCGCACCGGCACCCCTCACATTCGCTGCTACCAGGCCGAGCGGGAGCGCCTGATCTGGCTGTTGATCGATCAGCGGACGCCCATGCAGTTCGGTACGCAGCGATGCTTCAAGTCAGTTGCCGCTGCACGCGTCGCCGCTTTACTCGGCTGGGCCGCAGTACATGCCGGGGACCGGGTCGGCGGCCTGGTGCTGACCGACAACCACTGCGAGGAAATACGCCCGCGCCGCTCCCGCGCCAGCCTGTTGCGACTGTTCGGCAAACTTTGCGAACGGGAATCCGCACCAACGGAAGCACTGCCCGACGCGGACGGCCCGATGCTGACACTCAGCCATGCACTGCAACGCAGCGCCACCCTGCTGCGCCCCGGTGCACTGGTGTTCCTGATCAGCGATCTGCACGATCTGGATGAGAGTGCCGCACCGGCCTGCCAGAAAATCCAGCGGCACAGCGACCTGATTACGATACGCATCACCGATATTCTTGAGCACCAGTTGCCACCACCGGGCTGGTACACCTATGCCGTTCCGCAGGGCCGCCGGCGGGTACACACCGGTGATGCAAACGTGCGCCGGCAGTTCCAGGCGCGCGTGGAGAGTCGCGAAACCGCCCTCGCCGGCATGCTGCGCGATCTGCGGCTGGCGAATATCTTCATGCGCACCGCCGATCAGCCCCTGGAGGTCCTTCACCACGGACTGGGAGCCCGGCGCGCATGAACCCGGCACTCAGCGAGTTACGCGACATCCACCTGCCGCCGGCACCGGGCTGGTGGCCGCCGGCCCCCGGTTGGTGGCTGCTGGGCTTCCTGGCACTGGCGGCCTGCGTGGCCCTGGGCTGGGCGCTGCTGCGCTACTGGCGTGGCCGGCGATACCGGAAGCTGGCCACCCGTGAACTGGAAATCCTGCGCGCAGAGTGTCCCCTGGAAGCGCTCCTGCCCCACATCAACGCCCTGCTCAAGCGCACTGCGCTGGCGGCATTTCCAACCGCCGGGGTAGCGCCGCTGGCCGGCGAGGACTGGGTCCGTTTCCTCTTGGAGCATGCGCAGATGAATCCACAGCAGCAGGAGATGCTGCGTACACTGGTCGCCGCCCCGTACCAGGCCCGGCCCGACGTGCCGGAGACCGACCTCCTGGAAGCGGCCCGCACCTGGATCCGGAAACACCGATGATCGAGTTTGCCCTGCCCTGGATATTCGTGCTGCTGCCCCTGCCCTGGCTGGTTCGGCGCCTGGTGCCCACGGCACAACAACAGGAAGCGGCGCTGCGGGTGCCCGCCAGCCACCTGCCCTTTGCCGAGACCATGACGTCCACCAGTGCACCCGGCGGGGTGCGCCTCGGCGCGGCAACACTGTGCTGGATCCTGCTCGTCCTTGCCGCTGCACAACCGCGCTGGATCGGCGAGGCGCTCAGCCTGCCCACCTCCGGTCGTGACCTGATGCTGGCAGTGGATATTTCCGAGAGCATGGAACTCGCCGACATGCGCGAGAACGGTGAACTGGTCGACCGCCTCACCGCCACGCGGAACGTGGTGCGTGAGTTCGTTGCCCGCCGCACCGGCGACCGGCTCGGGCTCATTCTGTTCGGCAGCGAGGTATATGTACACGTGCCTCTGACCTTCGATCGCGCCACGCTGGCGCGCCTGCTCGACGAAGCGCGCATCGGCTTTGCCGGGCAGGCCACCGCGATCGGCGATGCCATCGGGCTGGCCGTCAAACGACTGCGCGAACGCCCCGACCACGCGCGGGTGCTGGTCCTGATGACCGATGGCGCCAACACCGCCGGCAATGTCGATCCCGTGCAGGCAGCAGAACTGGCGGCGCAGACCGGCGTCCGCATCTACACCATCGGCATCGGCGCTGAAGAGCTGGAGATTTCCGGCCCGCTCGGATTCTTCAACCGCACGGTCAATCCATCCGCCAACCTGGACGAGAAAACCCTGCAGCGCATCGCGGAACTGACCGGCGGCGGGTACTTCCGGGCGCGCGACAGCCGGGAACTCGATGGCATCTACGCGCTACTCGATGAACTGGAACCGGTCGAGCAGGATCCGCAGGTCTACCGCCCGGTGCGCAGCCTCGCGCACTGGCCACTGGCGCTGGCGTTGCTCATCAGCCTGGCACTGGCCGCGCAGATGCTGTGGCCCCGTCTGCCAACGGGCGCACAACCCCGCTGGTGGGCGCGCCTGCGCGCCGGAGGCCGGGCCGGATGACGGAATTCCATTTTCTCAGGCCGGCATGGCTGCTCGCCCTGCCGGTGGTGCTGGCGCTGGTCTGGCTGGCCTGGCACCGGGTGCGTGGTGGGGCGCGCTGGCAGTCCGTGATCGACCCCGGGCTGCTGCCCTGGCTGCTGGATGACAGCACAGCCACCACCTGGAAACGCAGCTATGCACTGCTGTCGCTGGGCTGGCTGATCGCGGTGATTGCGCTGGCGGGACCGGCCTGGGAGAAACTCCCCTCCCCGGTGCAGCGCAAACTGGATCAGCAGGTCGTGCTCTTCGACCTGTCGGTGTCCATGTATGCGCAGGACATCCGTCCCAGTCGCCTGGAACGCGCGCGCTACAAGCTGCAGGACCTGTTGCGCCAGCGCCGGGAAGGACAGACCGCACTGGTGGCATATGCCGGTGATGCGTTCACGGTCACGCCGTTCACAGATGACCAGGCCACCATTCTCAACCAGGTGCAGGCACTGGATCCCAGGCTCATGCCCGCCCTGGGCAGTCGCCTGTCAAGCGCCCTGAAGGAAACCGAGCGCCTGCTGGAAGGACAGGCAGGCGCGCCGGTGCGCATCCTGCTGATCACGGACGAGGTGCGCGAGAACGAACTGGAGACGGCCGCTCGCTGGCTGAAGAAACGCGGCATTCCGATGGATGTACTCGCGGTCGGCACGGCCGCCGGTGCCCCCATTCCGCTGCCCGGGGGCGACTTTGCCCGTGACCAGGCCGGCCAGCTGGTGACCCCGGCGGTAAATATTGCGGCCCTGCGTACGCTGGCCGAAGATTCCGGCGGTCGATTCCAGTTGTTACGCGCCGACAATGCCGACGTGGCCGCCCTGCTGCGGGACCCGGTGGCCTGGCAGAAAAGCGGCGAAAGCGAGCCCGGCCGAACGGCGGACACCTACCGTGACGCCGGCGTCTGGCTCCTGCTGGTGCTGCTGCCACTGGCCGCGCTGGGCTTCCGTCGCGGTTACCTCGGACTACTGCCGTTCCTGCTTTTCGCGCTGCCACCGCAACCTGCCCAGGCCTTTGACTGGCGGGATCTCTGGCAGCGGTCCGACCAGCAGGCCTTGCAAACATTTCAGTCCGAGGACTACGAGGCAGCCAGCGAAACCTTTCGCGACCCGGAATGGCAGGCTTCTGCTTTGTACCGGGCTGGCCGCCCGGAAGAAGCTGCCGCCCGCCTGGCGGACATCGACAATGCGCGGGCGCACTACAACCGGGGCAATGCGCTGGCCCGGGCGCAACAGTTCGAAGCCGCGCTGGAAGCCTATGACCGGGCGTTGGCACTCGACCCCGGCAACGAGGATGCACGTGCCAACCGGGAACTGGTGCGCAGATTGCTGGAAGAGCAGCAACAGGAACAGGAATCCCAGTCCGGACCAAAGGACGACGAAGAGCAGGAATCCGCCGAACAACAGGATTCCCAGAAGCAGGGTGGAGAGCAGTCGGATAGCGACGGACAAGCGCAGGATCAGGGCGGCTCGTCGCAATCAGACTCCGAGCCGGATACGGCAGACCAGGCATCGGAAGCCGCCACACCACCACGCGAAGAAGCGCCCGCTGATGAAGAAGAGCCGGCCTCGTCCGCAGAGGCCGAATCCGCGCAGGCACAGGAGGATGCTGCAGAGAACGCCGAGGCTGCAGAAGCCGCGGCAAGCGAACGCACCGACGCCGAGAATGACCAGGCACTGGAGCAATGGTTACGCCGCATACCGGACGACCCTTCTGCCCTGTTACGCCGCAAGTTCCTCTGGCAGTATCAGCGGCGAGCAAACCCCAGTTCAACAACCGACGAGGGCCAGTACTGGTGAACACCTGCAGACGCCTGATCGCCGCGTGCTTCTGCCTGCTCGCACTTGTGCCGGTGCTGGTGCAGGCCGCCATGACCGCGGAAGTCGATCGCACGCGATTGAACGTGGGTGAAACCGTGGAGTTGCGCATACGCATCGAGGGCAACCAGCGCACAGAACCGG
>JBFJWR010000069.1:0-11145 GCA_041623535.1 Pseudomonadales bacterium | reverse complement strand
GGATCAGGCCGAACTGGCTGCGGATGCCTGGCTGGCACGCAAGCCGGTCCGGGCCGGTGGTCTGCTCAAATACGTGCATGGCACCGAGTACCACGCGTTCAATCCGGACGTGGTGCAAACGTTGCAGGAAGCGGTAAAGAGTGGTGATTATGCACGCTATCGCGATTATGCCGGTCTCGTGAATAATCGCCCGGTCGCGACCCTGCGTGACCTGCTGGGTCTGCGCCAGGATGGCAAGGCAATCGCACTGGACGAAGTCGAGCCGGCTGAAAAGCTGTTCCTGCGCTTTGATTCCGCCGGCATGTCGCTGGGCGCCCTGTCGCCCGAAGCGCATGAAGCACTGGCCATGGCCATGAACCGGCTGGGTGGTCGTTCGAATTCCGGTGAAGGCGGGGAAGACCCGGCCCGCTATGGCACCGAGCGCTCCTCCAAGATCAAGCAGGTGGCGTCCGGCCGGTTCGGTGTGACACCGCATTACCTGGTCAACGCAGAGGTGCTGCAGATCAAGGTCGCGCAGGGTGCCAAGCCGGGCGAGGGCGGGCAGTTGCCCGGTGGCAAGGTCAATGAACTGATTGCGCGCCTGCGTTATTCGGTTCCCGGTGTGACACTGATCTCCCCGCCGCCGCATCACGATATCTATTCCATCGAAGACCTGGCGCAGCTGATATTCGATCTCAAGCAGGTCAACCCGCAGGCGCTGGTCTCGGTGAAACTGGTCTCTGAGCCGGGCGTGGGCACGATTGCGGCTGGCGTGGCCAAGGCCTATGCCGACCTGATCACCATCTCCGGCTATGACGGCGGTACAGCGGCCAGCCCGCTGACTTCGATTCGTTACGCCGGCTGTCCCTGGGAACTGGGCCTGCGCGAAGCGCACCAGGTGCTGCGTGAAAACGAGTTGCGTGACAAGGTGCGCCTGCAAACTGACGGGGGCCTGAAAACCGGGCTGGACGTGGTCAAGGCGGCGATCCTCGGTGCCGAAAGCTTTGGCTTTGGCACCACGCCGATGGTGGCGCTGGGCTGCAAGTATCTGCGCATCTGCCACCTGAACAATTGCGCGACCGGTGTCGCGACCCAGAACCAGCCGCTACGCGACGAGCATTTCATTGGCACGGTCGAAATGGTCGAGAACTTTTTCCGGTTTGTTGCCGAAGAAACACGCGAGTGGATGGCATTCCTTGGCGTACGCACGCTGGAAGAACTTATTGGCAAGACTGAGTACCTGGAACTCCTTGAAGGCGCGACTGACAAGCAGCGTAACCTGGATCTTTCCTCGATCCTCACGCCTGGCACCATTCCGGCAGACAAGCCGCGTTTCTGCCAGTCGGCGAAGAACGAGCCCTTTGACAAGGGCGCCCTGGCAGAAAAAATGGTGGCAGCCGTGTTGCCGGCCATTGAGGCAGGTTCCGGCGGCGAATTTGAATTCCGTGTTACCAACTGTGACCGGTCGATCGGCGCCCGCCTGTCCGGCGAAATTGCGCGCCGGCACGGGAACCAGGGCATGGAGACTAACCCGGTTACCCTGCGCCTGAATGGAACCGCAGGTCAGAGCTTCGGTGTCTGGAATGCGGGTGGCCTGCACATGTATCTGCGCGGGGATGCGAACGACTACGTAGGCAAGGGCATGGCGGGCGGTCGCCTGGTGATCTGTCCGCCGCCGGGCAGCGAGTTCAAAACGCAGGATACGGCGATTATCGGTAACACCTGTCTGTATGGCGCCACCGGTGGCAGCCTCTACGCGGCGGGGCGCGCCGGCGAGCGTTTTGCGGTGCGCAACTCCGGTGCGCGGGCCGTGATCGAAGGCGCGGGAGACCACTGCTGTGAATACATGACCGGCGGCGTGGTGACGGTGCTTGGCGCCACCGGCCATAACTTTGGTGCCGGCATGACGGGTGGTTTTGCCTACGTACTCGATCTCGATAACAGCTTCGTCGACAAGTACAACATGGAGTTGGTCGAGATCGCCCGTATCCGGCACGAAAGCATGGAGGCCTATCGCCACCATCTGCATAACGTAATTCGCCTGTATGCACATGAGACCGGCAGCGCATGGGGCCAGCACCTGACGGAAAATTTCAGCGATGTGATGTCCCGTTTCTGGCTGGTCAAGCCCAAGGCGGCCAGCTTGCAGGGATTGATGGACCAGGTTCGCAAACGGCCCGAATAGGCCGGTTTCAGGAAGAAAATATGGCAGAGCGCACAGCACGAAATGTTTTCCAGTTTGTGGACGTCGAACGGGAGGATCCCGACAAGCGTCCGCTGCGGGTACGGCGCGAGCAGTACGTGGAAATCTACAAGCCATTCCAGGAAGAGCAGGCTGCGGATCAGTCGGAGCGCTGCCTGGAATGTGGCAACCCGTATTGTGAGTGGAAGTGCCCGGTACACAATTACATTCCGAACTGGCTGAAGCTGGTTGCCGAAGGCAACATCATGGCGGCAGCAGATCTTTGTCATCAGACCAATACCCTGCCGGAAATGTGTGGTCGCGTGTGTCCGCAGGACCGCCTCTGTGAAGGTGCCTGCACCCTGAACGACGGTTTTGGTGCAGTGACCATCGGCTCGGTTGAAAAGTACATCGTGGATACTGCGTTCGCGATGGGCTGGAAGCCCGACATGTCACACGTGGTTCCCACCGGCAAGAAAGTTGCCGTCGTGGGTGCGGGGCCGGCCGGTCTCGGCTGTGCGGACGTGCTGACACGCAACGGTGTGCAGGCGGTGGTGTTTGATCGGTACCCGGAAATCGGCGGCCTGCTGACCTTTGGCATTCCGGAGTTCAAGCTGGAGAAGTCCGTGGTGCGCAAGCGGCGCGAGATCATGGAAGGCATGGGCATCGAATTTCGCCTGAACATTGAGATCGGCACTCATATCACCATGGATGAACTGATGGCCGAGTACGATGCGGTGTTCCTCGGCATGGGCACTTACACCTACATGCAGGGTGGCTTCCCGGGGGAAGACCTGGCGGGTGTACACGATGCCCTGCCGTACCTGGTATCGAATGTGAACCGACGCCTGGGCTTCGAGCGCGATCCGGTCGATTTCATCGACCTGCGCAACAAGCGCGTGGTGGTGCTCGGCGGTGGTGATACCGCCATGGATTGCAACCGCACCGCGATTCGCCAGGGTGCGACCAGTGTGACCTGTGCCTATCGGCGTGATGAAGCCAATATGCCCGGTTCCCGTCGCGAGGTGAAAAATGCCCGCGAGGAAGGTGTGCGCTTCATGTACAACCGGCAACCGGTGGCGATCGTCGGAGATGACCGGGTCGAGGGCGTGAAGGTGGTCAAGACGAAACTCGGTGAACCCGATGAAGCGGGTCGGCGTCGACCGGAAGCCATTCCCGGCAGCGAGGAAATCCTGCCTGCGGATGCCGTGCTGATTGCGTTCGGCTTTCGCCCCAGTCCGGCGACCTGGTTCGATACGCACAATGTTGCAACCGATGATGGCGGCCGTGTCATGGCGCCCGAAAAGCAGAAGCATGCATTCCAGACAAAAAATGAAAAAGTGTTTGCCGGTGGCGATATGGTGCGTGGTTCCGACCTGGTGGTGACCGCCATCTGGGAAGGCCGCCAGGCGGCCGAAGGCATACTCGACTACCTGGAAGTCTGAGGCGGCGCTTGGTTACCCTGCAAAACGACCGGCTGCTGCGCGCCCTGCTGCGCGAGCCCGTGGACACGACTCCGGTCTGGATCATGCGCCAGGCCGGGCGTTACCTGCCGGAATACCGCGCCACGCGCGAGCGCGCCGGATCCTTTCTGCAATTGTGCCGCAATCCGGAAATGGCCTGCGAGGTGACCCTGCAACCGCTGGAGCGATTCGAGCTTGATGCGGCGATCATCTTTTCCGACATACTTACGGTCCCGGACGCGCTGGGGCTGGGTCTCTATTTTGAAGATGGCGAGGGGCCGCGATTCAAGCGTACGGTGCGCAGCGCCGCAGACCTCGATCAACTGCGGACACCAGACGTGGAAAGCGATCTTGGCTATGTGGCGGACGCGATCCGCGTGACCCGCAAGGCGCTGGCGGGTCGGGTGCCGCTGCTGGGGTTTGCCGGCAGCCCCTGGACGGTGGCGACCTACATGGTCGAGGGCGGTTCGAGCAAGGACTTCCGCGCCATCAAGCACCTGCTGATGGAATCCCCCGCGGTGATGCATGCCTTGCTGGATCAGCTGGCGCAGGTCACCACCGCCTACCTGAACATGCAGATTCGCGCTGGTGCGCAGGCAGTGCAGATTTTCGATACCTGGGGTGGTGTGCTGAGCACGCCGATGTACCAGGAATTTTCCCTGGCTTACATGCAGCGCATCGTCGCCGGGCTGGATCGCGAACATGAAGGTCGCGTCGTGCCGGTGATCCTGTTTACCAAGCAGGGCGGGCAATGGCTGGAAGCCATGGCGGAAGCCGGTGCGGATTGCCTGGGCCTGGACTGGACGGTGGATATTGGCCAGGCGCGTGAACGCGTTGGCAGCCGGGTGGCATTGCAGGGCAACCTGGATCCCGCCGTTCTGTATGCATCGCCGACACGAATACGCGACGAAGTGGCAAACCTGATTCAGCGCTTTGGCGCGCACCCCGGTCATGTATTCAATCTCGGACACGGCATTGCACGCGATGTGAATCCGGATCATCTGCGCGTGCTTGTCGATGCTGTACACGAGTTTGGAGCCCGCTAGGCGCATGAGCGCGCGCGAGAAACTCGTTTATGAATGTTCCGCCTGCGGTGTGCAGGCTCCCAAATGGGCCGGACGCTGCGCCGATTGCGGCGAGTGGAACACCCTGCTGGAAGTGGTTGCACAGGTGCGTGCCCCTGCCCGCGGTCACATGGCCGGCGCGCAGGCCAGTCGTGCACTCGATCTCAAGGACGTAACCTCGTCGGAAACATCCCGCCGGTCCACCGGCCTGAGTGAACTCGACCGGGTGCTGGGTGGCGGGCTGGTTCCCGGTTCCGTGGTGCTGATTGGCGGTGATCCGGGCATTGGCAAGTCCACCATCCTGCTGCAGGCGCTTTCGTCCATGGCTGCGCAGGGCGGCGCACTCTACGTCACCGGCGAGGAGTCCCTGGAACAGGTCGCACTGCGTTCCCGACGCCTGGGCCTGAATGAGCAGGGCCTGCGCATCATGGCCGAGACCTGCCTGGAGCGCCTGCTGCCCGGACTGCAGCAGGAGAAAGCACCCATTGCGGTCATCGATTCGATACAGACCCTGTACACCGAGGCGCTGACCTCGGCCCCCGGTGGTGTGGCGCAGGTGCGTGAATGTGCTGCCGGGCTGGTGCGTTATGCCAAGCAACACGGGGTGGCGCTGTTCCTGGTCGGTCACGTCACCAAGGAGGGGGCGCTTGCCGGGCCGCGCGTGCTTGAGCACATGGTCGATTGCGTGCTCTATTTCGAGGGCGAATCCCATGAGCGCTTTCGGGTGCTTCGCGCAGTCAAGAATCGCTTCGGTGCCGTGAATGAACTGGGCGTTTTCGCCATGAGCGATCAGGGTCTGAAAGAAGTCACCAATCCTTCCCGAATATTTCTCTCGCGCGAGGGCGCACCGGTGGCCGGCAGTGCGGTGCTGGTGACCTGGGAAGGAACCCGGCCATTGCTGGTAGAGGTGCAGGCCCTGGTGGATGACAGTCCGCTCGGCAATCCGCGACGCGTGACCGTCGGGATGGACCACAACCGGCTGGCGCTGCTGTTGGCGGTACTGCATCGGCACGGCGGTGTCTCGGTGCATGACCAGGACGTATTCGCCAACATTGTCGGCGGCGTGCGGGTCAGCGAGACCGGGATCGACCTGCCGCTGCTGCTGGCGGTGTATTCCAGCTTGCGAAACCGGCCATTGCCGGCCGATATGGTCAGCTTTGGAGAAGTGGGATTGTCCGGTGAGATCCGTCCCGTGCCGAACGGGGAAGAGCGTCTGCGCGAGGCCGCCAAGCTGGGCTTTCGCAGTGCCATTGTGCCGATATCCAATCAGCCGAAGAAGTCACCCGGCGGCTTGCAGACCACCGGAGTGCGCCATATTTCGGCGGCGCTGGCAGCTGTTGGAACCTGATCAGCGGTTCCTAAACAAGACTGGCCAGTTCCCGGTCGAGCAGCGTCGAGTCGCCGAGGTTCAGCTCGACGAGGCGGCGCAGGTGCGAAACGCTGTCCAGATCGATGTGCAGGCATTTCAGTCCCAGGTGGTCGGCTTCCCGGTGGGCGACTTCGCACTCCATCCGGATCTCCTGCGCATGCCCGGCCAGCAGTATTTCCAGCGTGACTTTATGATGCGCTCCGTCCGCGAAAGCTTCCTGCAGCTCGGCGGGCAGGGCAATCAGGGCGCCCCGTAGCGAGACATCCACCAGTTGCACGGGCAATGACTCGCCGTCTGATTTCAGGAACGTCTGCGCGTCAAACTCGATCCGGCTGAATTGCCGGCGGTTTTCCGAGTCTGGATTCTCAGGGGGCTCGCCGGATGTCATAAGCTGCTACCAACGCCTGGTTTGAGATTAGCGATGTTTCCATTCTAAACCGCAAGTCGCTTGTACTTCACCCGCGTTGGCTGCACCGCGTCTTCACCCAGTCGGGCCCGGCGATCGTTCTCGTATTCGCTGAAGTTGCCCTCAAACCACTCGACGTGACTGTCGCCCTCGAAAGCCAGGATATGGGTGGCCACCCGGTCCAGGAACCAGCGGTCGTGCGAGATCACCACCACGCAGCCCGGATAGGCCAGGATGGCTTCTTCCAGGGCCCGCAGGGTTTCCACGTCGAGGTCGTTGGTCGGTTCATCCAGCAGCAGCACGTTGCCACCGCGACGCAACAGCTTGGCGAGATGCAGGCGGTTGCGCTCACCGCCGGAAAGATCACCCACCCGCTTCTGCTGGTCCGGGCCGCGGAAGTTAAAGCGGCTGACATAGGCACGCGAGGGAATCTGGTACTGGCCGACGGTGATGTTATCGAGCCCGTCAGAGACTTCCTCCCACACGGTTTTCTTGCCATCGAGGTCGTCGCGGCTCTGGTCCACGTAGGCAAACTCCACGGTATCGCCGATATCAACCGTGCCGCTGTCGGGTTCTTCCTGGCCGGTCAGCATCCGGAACAGGGTGGTCTTGCCAGCGCCATTGCCACCGATTACGCCGACAATTGAGCCGCGCGGAATGCTGCAACTGAGATTCTCAATCAGTTCGTTGCCGGCGAAAGACTTGCAGATGTTCCTGAGTTCGATGACTTTTTCACCAAGTCGCTGGCCTGGCGGGATATAGATTTCCTGCGTTTCGCTGCGGCTCTGGAACTCCCTGGAGTTGAGCTCTTCAAAGCGCGCGATGCGGGCCTTGTTCTTGGCGTGGCGGCCCTTGGGGTTGCTGCGCACCCATTCAAGCTCTGCCTTGATGTTGCGCTGGTGCGCTTCTTCGGCCTTCTGCTCGCCCTCGAGGCGCTTTTCTTTCGATTCCAGCCAGTTGGTGTAGTTGCCCTCGTAGGGAATGCCACGGCCGCGGTCCAGTTCCAGGATCCAGCCGGCGACATTGTCCAGGAAGTACCGGTCGTGCGTGATGGCTACCACAGTGCCGGAGTATTGCTTCAGGAAGTGCTCCAGCCAGCCCACGCTTTCGGCATCGAGGTGGTTGGTTGGTTCGTCCAGCAACAACATGTCGGGGCCGGACAGCAGCAGTCGGCAGAGCGCGACGCGGCGTTTTTCACCACCGGACAGTTTCTCGACGTTGGCGTCCCACGGTGGCAGGCGCAGGGCGTCTGCGGCGACTTCCATGTGATGTTGCAGGTTATGGCCATCCGCGGCCTGCAGGATGTTTTCCAGCCGCGCCTGCTCTTTCGCCAGGGCGTCAAAATCGGCATCCGGCTCGGCGTAGGCAGCGTAGATCTTGTCCAGTTCGGCCTGCGCATTCTTGATCTCGGCGGCACCCTCCTCAACATTGCCGCGGACATCCTTGTTGGGATCCAGTTGCGGTTCCTGGGGCAGGTAGCCGACCCGGATGCCGGGCTGTGGGCGGGCCTCGCCGTTAAACTCCTTTTCCACCCCGGCCATGATGCGCAGCAGGGTCGACTTGCCGGCGCCGTTCAGGCCCAGCACGCCAATCTTGGCGCCCGGGAAAAAAGACAATGAAATATCCTTGAGGATTTCCTTGCCGGGCGGGACAACTTTGCCGACCCGGTTCATCGTATAGACGTATTGCGCCATGACTGGTTTGCCGCTGCAGATAGACGAGGCGAGGAGACTAACTGCTCGTAGCCGCTCCTGCAATCTGCAGGTATACGAAGCCGATTACGGGGCTTCTGGGGTACAATAGCGCCCTTTGGCCTGGCGGCTACAGCCCGTAGCCGCCGTTACGACAGGGTGGGGTCCATGCTCGGAAAAGATATGCGTATTGCTGGGTTCGATGATGCAGTCTGGAATGCGATCCAGGCCGAGGAAAAGCGTCAGGAAGAACACATTGAACTGATCGCCTCGGAAAACTACACCTCGCCGCGGGTGATCGAGGCGCAGGGTACGGTGCTGACCAACAAGTATGCCGAGGGCTATCCCGGCAAGCGCTACTACGGTGGATGCGAACACGTGGACGTGGTCGAGCAACTGGCCATCGACCGGGCCAAGGAACTGTTTGGTGCCGATTATGCCAATGTGCAGCCGCATTCCGGGTCGCAGGCCAATGGCGCTGTGTACCTGGCGTTGATGCAGCCGGGCGATACCGTGCTGGGCATGTCGCTGGCGCACGGCGGGCACCTGACCCATGGTGCCAAACCCAATTTTTCCGGCAAGACCTACAACGCGGTGCAATACGGGATCGACCCGGTCAGCGGGGAGGTCGACCTTCAGGAAGTGGCCAGGCTGGCACGCGAACACCGGCCGAAAATGATCATGATGGGCTTTTCCGCCTATTCGCGGGTCATGGACTGGCAGGGTTTTCGCGATATAGCCGACGAGGTAGGTGCCTGGCTGGTGGCAGACATGGCCCACGTTGCGGGGCTGGTGGCGGCCGGCGTTTATCCCAGCCCGGTTCAGATTGCCGATGTCACCACGACCACCACGCACAAGACGCTTGCGGGTCCGCGCGGCGGCATGATTCTCGCGAAGGCCAACGAGGAAGTGGAAAAGAAACTGAATTCCGCGGTGTTCCCGGGTTCCCAGGGCGGACCATTGATGCACGTGATCGCGGGCAAGGCCGTGTGTTTCCTGGAAGCCATGACCGAAGAGTTCGTCGCCGAACAGAAGCAGGTGGTGCGCAACGCACAGGCCATGGCCACCACCCTGCAGCAGCGGGGTTACAAGATTGTCTCCGGGGGCACCGACAACCACCTGTTCCTGGTCGATCTGATCGACAAGGACATCACCGGCAAAGACGCGGATGCCGCGCTGGGCCGTGCCAATATCACGGTCAACAAGAACGCCGTGCCGAATGATCCCCGTTCACCGTTTGTAACCAGCGGTCTGCGTATCGGTTCACCGGCGATTACCCGGCGTGGGCTGAAGGACGGCGACGCTGCCGAACTGGCGGGCTGGATCTGCGACGTGCTGGATACCATGGGCGATGAGTCGGTGGTGGACCGGGTGCGTGACCAGGTGCTCGACCTGTGTGGCCGTTTTCCTGTTTACGAGCGCTGAGCTGATCTGACCCCATGCATTGTCCATTCTGCCTTGCTGGCGATACCAAGGTCATAGATTCCCGCCTGGTGGCGGCGGGTAACCAGGTGCGCCGCCGCCGCGAATGCACCCAGTGCAGCGAGCGCTTTACCACGTATGAAGAAGCCGAACTGCTGATGCCGCGTATCGTCAAGAAAGATGGTGTTCGCGAACCCTTCGACAAGGCCAAGCTGCTTTCCGGACTCCGGAAAGCGCTGGAGAAACGGCCGGTAGAGGCAGACGAGGTGGAAGCCATGGTGAACCGCATCGAGCAGCGCCTGCAGGCCATGGGTGAGCGCGAGGTGGGATCCATGGTGATCGGTGAACTGGTCATGGCCGAGTTGGCCAAGGCCGATGATGTGGCGTATATCCGCTTTGCCTCGGTCTACAAGCGGTTTCAGGACATCGACCAGTTCCGCGAGGAGATTGATCGCATCTCGCAGGCGCCCGACCAGGGCGAAGATTAGGCACGGCCTTGTTGATGCCTGCTGATACGAATTTCATGGCGCGTGCCCTGCAGCTTGCGGCGCGCGGCCTGTATTCCACGCATCCCAATCCGCGTGTCGGTTGCGTGATCGTGCGGGATGCAACGGTGGTCGGCGAAGGTTTTCATGCCCGTGCCGGTGAGCCGCATGCCGAAGTGCTGGCCCTGCAGCAGGCTGGCGTGCAGGCCGCAGGCGCAACAGCGTATGTAACGCTGGAGCCCTGTTGTCACACTGGGCGCACCCCGCCCTGCGTGGAAGCGCTGATTGCAGCCGGTGTCCGGCGCGTGGTGGCGGCCATGACCGACCCTGACCCGCGGGTGGCCGGCGGTGGGCTGGCGGCGCTGCGAAATGCCGGCATTGAGACAGAGCATGGCCTGCTGGAAGCCCCGGCACGGCAGTTGAATGTTGGTTTCGTCGCCCGTCATGAACTCGGCCGACCCTATGTGCGGCTCAAGGTTGGCATGAGCCTGGATGGCCGCACGGCCATGGCATCGGGTGAGAGCCAGTGGATCACGGGCCCGGCAGCGCGCCGGGATGTGCAATCGCTGCGGGCCCGCAGTGCCGCGATTATTACCGGCAGTGGCACGGTACTGGCGGATAATCCGGCGCTGACGGTCCGGCCCGCGGAACTGGCACTTGCCGAAGGACAGGTTGCTCCGGCGCTGCAACCTTTGCGGGTACTGCTGGATTCCTCATTCCGTGTGGCACCGGAGGCGCGGATTTTTCAGCAACCGGGTACGGTTGTGTGGGTTGGTGGCGTGGCTGCGCCGAAGTCGCCGCAACCGGGTCCCGGGCAGGTCATTGAGCGTCTGCCCGCAGCCGCCGGCGGTGTCGACCTGGTTGCGCTGTTGCGCCTGCTGGCCGGGCGCGAATGTAATGAAGTGCTGGTGGAAGCCGGCGCAACCCTGGCGGGCGCATTTTTACAGGCCCGACTGGTGGACGAAGTGGTGATGTACGTAGCCCCTGACCTGCTCGGTGACAGCGCACGCGGTGCTTTCCGAATGCCGGGTCTGGACATGCTCTCGGCACGCGTCAGACTGGAAATCAGCGAGGTTCGGCAGGT
>JBFJWR010000068.1:0-11176 GCA_041623535.1 Pseudomonadales bacterium | reverse complement strand
CCGCCGACATTGAAGATCCATTGCTGCTGGCTGAATACATCGGTGTTCTGGCCGGCAATGCCGCTGAAGGCGCCCCGGTGACCCTTGCGGTCGCTGTGCGTCACGCCAATATTGCCATCAAGTCGTTCAGTGAATCGTTTGCTCAGCGCCAGGCTCGCTGCATAGCGGCGGCCATCGCGCATGTGATCACGGATGTCGAGATTCTCTGCCGTCACAGACAGGCGCGCGACCGGGTTGGTGGCGCCAAGTCCGAACTTGTGGATGCCGACCAGGTCCAGCCCGGTGATCAGTCCGTTCAGCTTGTCGTAGCGCTCATGCAGCAGGCCGGTGGCATGGCCGATGATGCCGATGCGGGTGCTTTCCGCGGCCTGGAAATAGCGGCCATAGCTGGCCCGGGTTTCTGCAACCCAGTCCTCTTCGGCGACTTCATCGAAATCAGAAAAATTCAGGTTGTAGCGATACTTGACGGTGGCGGATGCATCCCCCACCCACTCGACCCACTCAGCCTGGGCCTGGGCGGATACAGCGATGGAGCAGGCCAGCAGAAAGTTGCGAAAGGTCGTAGTGGAAGCAGGCTTGTTATTGCGGGTCATTGGATTCACTCCTCGTTTATTCTTCGAAACGTTGTCGCCCACTGCAAGTGTAGGCGGGTCTGGTCGCGGTGTCTCGGCGGGATGAAATTATCGAGGCATGGATGAGTGCGTTTGGCAGATGCCGCTCATCCCGCCAGGTGCCGGCTGATCCATGCACCGAGGTCCGCGATCTGTTCGGCGCACACCTGGTGCCCCATGTCGTATTCATGCCAGTCGACCTGGCAGCCCAGTGTCCCGAGTGCGGCATGGGTCATGCTGCCAAGCTGACGCGGAACTACCATGTCAGCCCGCCCGTGCGCCTGGAAAAATGGTGCGGCAATATTGGGGCCGGAGTACTGCGCCTGCAGGTGCGGGCTGGGTGGCAGCCAGGTCGATAGCGCAATCACCCCCGCCAGGCGCCGGTCGAGGCGGAGGCTGGTATGCAGCGCGATGGTCCCGCCCTGCGAAAATCCGGCCAGCAGGATGTTCTCCGACGGAATGCCGGCCGCTTCCTGCTCGGCGATCAGCCGCTCGATATGTTGCGAGGATTCGTCAATATGGGCGGTATCCATGCCGTCTTCGGCGATGCGCATGATGTCGTACCAGGCGCGCATCTCCATACCGCCGTTAATGGTGACCGGCCGTACCGGTGCATGCGGAAACACGTAGCGAATGGCCAGGCTGTCCGCAAGACGCAGTTCCGGAACGATGGGCACGAAATCATTGCCGTCCGCGCCCAGGCCGTGCAGCCAGATGATGCTGTGTCGGGCTTCAACGGTCGGTTCCAGTGTTTCACGGGGCAGGGCGGCATTCATGCTGGCGGTGTCTCCGGGTCAAAGGCGCAAGCATACTGCAGGCGCGGCGCAGAGTCGCGACTACAATAATGGGCATCATCAATACGGGTGGAGTGCGCTTGAAAATTGCAACTGGCGGGGGTGTGTTGCCTGTGCTGGCGGAGTGTACTCCCGGCCCAGGCGACTGCGCTGGGCAGGCTGAATGTGCCGTGGCTGCGCCATGAAGCGAACGGGCCGACGATTGCGCGGTTTTTGTACGCTGGCAGGCGCGTTGCTGGTGGCGGTACTTTCCGGTTGTGGTCAGCCGGTTCCGGACGGACTGGAATTGTCCGCAGGGATCGATGCGGTGCATGCGGGACCGCCGGGCACCGGTTTTGTCGATGTGCAGTTTCTCGGGGTGGCCGGTTTTGTTTTACGGCACGCGAACGACATGATCATGACGGCGCCGATGTTTTCGAATCCGCCGTTGTCGAAACTGATTCCGTTCACGGAACTGACCTTCGACAGAAATGCCATTGACCGTTTTCTGCCCCCGGTCGCAGATGCTGAAGCCATCCTCGTCGGACATGCGCATTACGATCATTTGCTGGATGTTCCCTACATTGCGCGCCGACACGCGCGCAACGCCGTGGTCTACGGCAGCGCCACGATGTCGCACACCATCGCGGCCGCGTTGCCCGTGGAACGCCGCAAGGTCGTGAACGTACTGGCGGCCCGGCCGGGCCGTCCAGGCATCTGGTTGTACAACAAGAAGCGCACCATGCGCTGGATGGCCATCGAGGCCGCGCACGCGCCGCATCTGCGCAACCTGACCCTGCTGAAGGGATACTACGACCGCGACCTGCCGCGCCTGCCACGTACGGCCTTCGGCTACCTCGAGGGCCAGACCTTTGCCTGGTTGATCGACTTCCTGGACGAGGCCGGTGTGCCCCGGCTGCGGATCTATTACCAGGACAGCGCCTGCGGCCCACCCGATGGCATGCTGCCGGACCTGCCTGAAGACGATGTCCGGCGGGTCGATGTGGCCGTGGTCGGCGTGGCTTCGTTTGCCAACCTGCCGGAGCACCCGCAACGACTGATCCGGCACCTGGGCGCCCGTCATTACGTGTTCAGCCACTGGGATAATTTCCTGGTTTCCCCCGCGGACCCGGTCGAGGTGCTGCCCGGGGTCGATCTGGCAGAGTTCGTGCGCCGGGCGGAGACGGTCCTGCCCGAGGATGCGGACTGGACACTGCCCCGGCCCCTGGCGGTTTTGCGCTTCGCGGTACCAAAATGATTCGCCGGGCGCCCAATGACCTCCATGGCAGGCGGGCTATCGCGCTATACTGAAGCCCTCTGAATCACGTTTGCTGCGGCCCATGCGGGTCGCTGGAGAGTAGCCATGAAGACAGCCGATCAATGGTTTGACGAATACGCAGCCACGCATCAAAACCCGATCAACAAGCGGATACACTGGGTCGCCGTGCCGATTATCACCTACGTGACCATCGGCATGATCTGGGCCATACACCCCTACCTGGCCGGCCTTGCCATGCTGGCCGGACTGGGCTTTTACCTGAGCCTGTCCTGGCAGTTGGCGGCCGGTATGGCGGTATTCATGACCCCCTGGGTGCTGTTCATGATGGGCACCACCAACCTGTTCTGGCCCTGCCTGATCGTGTTTTCCCTGGCCTGGGTCGCACAGTTCATAGGTCACCATATCGAAGGCGCCAAGCCGGCATTTTTCGAGGATCTGCAGTTTCTGCTCATTGGTCCGATCTGGCTGCTCGGCTTCCTGTACCGGAAATACGAGATCGCCTACTGATTTGGCAAAAATCGCTTTGTTCCAAATCAGTAAATACTGACTGATTATTCCGACCTTTAGACAGGGGTGCTTGCACCCCTGTCTCCGTATACTGTTCAGCTGATTAATCTGTAAATACCGTCCTGGCTGGAATGGCTACGGTCGACCCCGGAGAAGCCCGATGAAGTATTGCTCTTGGTTGCTAATGTTCCTGTGTGCAGGCCCGGTATGGGCCACAGAGGCGGATCTTGCGGCTATTGATGCCGTGGCCTTTGATTTCAACCCGCTGCACCAGGTCAGCCCGGCCATGGCACAGGGCGGCCATGAGGACGCGGAAGCGGAACTCTGCGCCCAGCGCCCCGGCGATGACCCGAGCGGGACGTTCTGCCAGGGCGGTGGCGGTGACCCCGCCGCGGTGAATCCGGAGAGTGCCGATTGCCGGGACTGGGGACGTAACGACCCGCGCGGCTTCTGTTTTGACGCCTACTTCATTACCCGCAATTTTGACGGCATTGACGTGGAGCGGTCCGGCATCAAGATCGACATGACGGTTTACGTGCCGTCGCAGGTCAGGATGGGGCGCAGTGCCCCGCTGGTTATCCATTCGCATGGGTTTGGTGGTGCCAAGGCGAGTAATTTCAACACGCCGGGTGCGTTCGCTGCCGAGCAGGCGGCCAGGAAAATGTGGCAGGATCACGGCTACTTCGTGATCAGCTTTTCCGAGCGCGGCTTTGGCAAGAGTACCGACCTGATTGCCATGATGCGGCCGGAACTGGAAGGTCTGGACACCAACGAAGTGATTGACTGGGCCGTCAAGCATTTCCGTGCCGGTATCCATGAATTTGTCTTCGACAGCGCGAATCCGGCGCATATCTCGGCAGCGCCGGATGCCTCCTGCCGTCCGCACCCGGGACAGGGCGACGCCAACAAGAGCGAGACCGGACTCAATCGCGGCAAGCCGGCCAATCCGTCCGTGGTGGGGAAATGCGCCGCTTCCCTGCTGCACGGTGATAACGGTGCGCCGCTGGATGAGGCTGATCCTGACCCGGCCATAGGCATGCTGGGTTACAGCTATGGCGGCGGTTTTCAGTACACCGCTACTCACGCGGCACAACGCCTGCTGGGCAAGCAGCGCATTGACGCGATCTCGCCGCAGGGCACCTGGTTTGATCTGCGCTACAGCCTGGCGCAGAACGATGTGCCGAAAACAGCCTGGATCAATATCCTGACTGCATTTGCCGCCGAGGGCAGCACTGCAGTTGGCCTGGAAGATGGACAATTTCGTCCCGTACCGCAGTTGATTCTGCAGGCCCGTGCCGAGGCCGATGTACTCAACCGGGTGCGCGGAGAGACCTCGGAAACCTTTTTGCAGCACAGCCCGGTCAATTATTGTGACCCGGTGAATGGCAGCAGTACCAAGGGTGTGGACGTGTTCCATGTGCAGGGGCTGCAGGACACGCTTTTCAATTTCAACGATGGTTACAACAACGTGATTTGCTCGGAAAAAGCTGGTAACGATGCGCGCCTGCTGATGGTTACCGGTGGTCACGTGCTGCCGGGACTGTCGCCGGCCAACCACAGCGGCAACACCGGCATGAGCATCGACGAGGTGGTCTGGTGTGGCAAGGACCGTAGCAACGCCGCGGCACTCTCGGTCAGCGACATGACCGTTGCCTGGTACCGGGAAAAACTCGAAGGGATTCGCGGTGCGGCAAACATGATTCCGAAGGCCTGTATCGTGCAGGAAAACCTGGATCGGAATGATCCGCGTATCGACCCCAAAACCGGCAAACTCGGCCATCCGGCCTTTCATGCGGAAGCAGGATTTGAACCGGCAATTCCCAACTACAACAAGCACCGGTTTGCCGGTGAGGGCGTTTCGTTCAAGAGACTGGCGGACGTTCCGGTTGGTTGCGTGAAGGGCGGTCCCGGCTGCGGCATCAAGAAAAGCACCCAACTGGTGTTCGGCCCGGCGGGTAGTTCGGAGTTTGTGCCGTTGTACACCGTGCCGAAGGGTGGGGCCAAGGTGATTGCCGGTATCCCGACCCTGAACCTGACCATGAACGTACCGCATCCGGATCCGATCGTGTTTGTCGGCATAGGGGTGCGGCGTGGAGGCGCGGCGCCGTTGAATGCGGTGACGGATCGCAGTGGTGCGGTGAGCAACTCTGTCGTGGGCGAAATCATCAGCAATGATGTGGACGACTGCCAGGCCAGCGGGAACTGCTTCGAAGGCTTCCGTGGCCAGGACTCGGAAGGCTACCGGGATCAGTTCAAAGGAAATGGTAGCGGGGAGCGCGGCACCAACGACGTGGAATTGCTGCACGCCCAGTTGCTGGCAATCCGTGCCCTGCAGTACCCGTACGCGGCGCGCTCCGGGCCGCTGGAAACGCAAATGGATGAGCAGGTGCTGGGCAAACTGACCACTGCCGAATTCATCGAGAACAATCCACGTGGTGTGCTCTGGTTTGGCTGTCCGCCCAACGTGTCAGAATGTGCTGTCGGGCGCATGGTGGGTATCAGTTCACGCCTGAATCCGGGCGATGAAGTGGGCCTGTATTTCTTCGGTTCACACGTGCAATACGCCACCAACAGTGCGCGCGTGGCGGGGCCGGCAGACGTGAAGTTTACGGCGAACCTGCCGATATTCGATCGCTGACCGGGGTTGATCCGGCAAGGGCGCCAGGCAAAAAAAATGGACGGGGCAAAGTGCTCGATGGGAGAGTACTTTGCCCGCGTCCAATACTGCCACTGAGGAAGTTTGTGCGCGGTGGCTTCAGGCCTGGGATTGCGTGAATAACACCACCAGGGTTGTTGCGGCCACCACGTAAGCCGCGTCTAGATAGTTCACGATTTTTTCCTTGGTCATCATGCTGCGTTCCTCCGCCATCCGTAGGCGTTAACGTTGCCGTTGTTTATCACCGCCCAAAACGGGCAGATCCCTTGCTTCAACTTTGTGCGCTGACCAGCATGTCCTGTACGTGCCGACATGCTGAACATCATGTACTACCGACACTTCAAGCCTGTGTCAGGAATATGTCCGGTTGATGGGCAATTGTGATCAAATGTGGCAGCGGGCGGCCGATCCGGACCGGGCCTGGCGGCGTGTTTCTAAGTTATTAAAAAATAAAGATATTGTGTTTGTTTTTTGAATTGGGCAAAGTGTCCCTCTGGCAATAATGCTGGTGATTTTGGAGCTACTGACATGTTGGAAGGACTGGGCCTGTTCGGAATCCTGATACTGGTTGGCGACATCTACGCCGTGATCAATGTATTTCAGGCGAGGTCGGCCTCCACGGGCGGCAAAGCCGCGTGGATTGCGCTGATCCTGCTGCTGCCCGCACTGGGGCTGCTGATCTGGTTTTTGTTCGGTCCGCGCGAGAAATCCTGACGACTGCGCTGACCCGCAGAGCCGGTGGCGACCGGGTCTATACTCGTAAGCAGGCTGTATCTTCCCGATTCCATTGGGATTTCAGCAGGAACCAATCGCGGTCAGTGGACCGACTCGGAGAAGCAACAAGATGGCGGCGAAGAAAGGACCTCCTCCCCGGCAGACCGCGGCGGGCGCGAAGAAGCCGGCGGCTGGCAAGGCCGAAAGCAAGTCCGCTGCCGGTTCGGCAGCCAAAGCCGGCAAATCTTCCGTAAAAGGTGAGCCGGTCGAGAGTACCTCCCTGGTCGACCGGTTGTCGGATTTTGCCGAGGGCGCCTTCAGCCTGGCGTCCAAGAGCAGCAGTGGCCTGAGCAGCAGCCTGCGACTGGGCCGCGCCATATTGTCGCGTTCACCGGACAGCATACGGGCCATGCAGGAGGCCGGCTCCTCGCTCAAGGATCTGCGCGAGGTGGCGGGGCTGACCCGCAGGGAACTCAGTGAAGCTCTCGAAATGCGGGATGAGTCACTGATCGAGGCGGTGGAAAACGGAACGGCGACCCTGTCCTTCGAACTGATTCTGCGCCTCGCCGCGGTGCTGGCGCGCCATGACCCCATCCCCTTCGTAATCCGTTTTACCCGTACCTATCGACCCGAGCTCTGGCAGATGCTGGATGACTGGGGAGTGGGGCGGGTGCCGGTGCAGATCGAGCGGGAGCGGCATTTCATCAACATGTATCGCTCTCATGATGAGGCCCGACGGCTGTCTGACAAGGGGTTCGACAAGGTGTTGCAGTTTACACGCTCGGCCTTTGAGGCGGCACTGCATTTTGCGGCCGAGATGGAAGGCGTGGCGACTGGTAGCGACGATGAAAAGGCCGAGGGGAAAAAAGACTCCAAAGATGAGGACGACGCATCGGGTTCTCCGCGTAAACCCAGGGGGCGCTAGTTTCGTAGCCCCACGCTACGCGTCGTTGTCGGGGCGGTCGCTGTTTTCTGCAGTATTTTCATTTTTCGCACTCGTACCCAGCCACTCGTCCGATTTTTCCCGGGCTTGATTGCGGATGTCGGGCGTTATGTGCATCGCCACCGTGGCGATCGCCGCTGCCAGCACGCCAAGATCATCGGTGAAACCCACGACCGGGGTCAGGTCGGGCACCGCGTCGGCCGGAAAAATAAAGTAACCCAACGCACTGTAAATCGTGGCCTGGGCCCAGCGCGGCGTGTCGGGATCCTGTGCGGTGAGGTACAACTGCAGGGCGCGTTCGACGACTTCACGCCCGGCCTTGGCAGCGAAACCCTTTACCTTGGTCCAGAAGCCCGCTTCCGAGTACTCGCGGGCGTAGCCCCGGGTTTCCGGGTCTGGCTGGTCATCACCTGTCATATCTGCGGCCCTTCCGGGTCGGCGGGATCCGCATCCTGTTTTTTCAGGGGCCAGTCGCGACACTCAAAGAGCCCGCTGCTGAAAGAAACCCGCAACGGTGCCTCGGTGCCGGCCATGATCTGTTCCGGTGCGGATTCCGACTGCTTCTGATTGATTACCAGCATGGCCGTGCCCACGGTGACATCCATGAAGCCGACATCGGTTTTGATTTCCTTGTGATTCAGGGATTCATGAACCCGCTTCAGCGCGCCGATAAACTCCCGCTCTTCACTGTCGACATAACAGATGACCGCGAACCGTGCTTCAGACAGGCGCGCGACGAAATCCAGTGGCCGGACCAGGTGCTTGATGCGGCGTGTCAGCTCTTCGATGATGGACGCGTAAATGCCTTCGCCGTACTTTTCGATAATGACCGGCGCGTTGGCGATGCCCATGGCGAGATACCACACCTGTCCGCCGCGGCCGTTGCACTGCGACAGCGCATCGCGCAGACGCAGGGCGGCGTAGCGCGCATTGCCCAGGCCGGAGACCGGATCGATTTCAATGCCGTCCCGGTTGCGCGCCTGCTGGCCATCAGCCAGCGTTGCGTTGTCCAGCAGCAGGCTGTTCTGCAGGTTGGCGATGCGGGAGGCAGCGAACACCCGGGGCAGCAATTCCACCTTGAGGCGATTCTTGTCGATGAAGTCGTCCACGCCACAGCCAAATGCCTCGAGGATCGCCTGCGGGCTGTCCTTGCCGGTGATCAGTACGATGTACGTGAAGTGTCGCAGTTCAGTGTCCTTCTGCCGCACCTGGCGACAGAGCTCCAGTCCATCCATGCCCGGCATCATCCAGTCGACGAGCAGGATGCTGACCGGCTGGTTATCAATGTAACGCAGGGCTTCCTCGCCAGTGGAGGTGCTATGGACGTTGCCGTAGCCGGCTTTTGTCAGTGCGCTGACCATGAATGCAGCGGAAAACCGCGTGTCATCGACGACCAGGATGGGCATATCAATTTCGACCATGAACTGGCAGGACCTTTGTTAATCTTGTGATCAGCTTGTTGGGCAGCGCGGCGCAAACCGTTACCATATTGCCCTAGCTTAATCTTGGCCGACTGGTTGCGCCAATCACTGACTTCCGCACGGGGGTGCATGCATGCCTTCTTTTGATGTTGTTTCCGAGATCGACCACCACGAACTGGCCAATGCCGTGGACCAGGTGCGCCGCGAAATCGGCACCCGTTTTGATTTCAAGGGTGTCGACGCGCGCATCGACCAGGCCGACAATCAGTTGACGCTGGTGGCCGAAGTGGAATTCCAGTTGGGGCAGATGCTGGACATGTTGCGGCAGAAACTGGTCAAGCGGGGTATCGAAACCGAGTGCATGGAAATCAAGGAGCCGGTAGAGTCGGGTAAAACGATCAGCCAGGTAGTGACCCTGCGCGAGGGCATCGACCCGGTGCTCGCCAAGAAAATCGTGAAACTGCTCAAGGAAAGCAAGATCAAGGTGCAGGCTTCCATCCAGGGGGAACAGGTGCGGGTGAATGGCAAGAAGCGCGATGACCTGCAGGAAGCCATACAGCTGATCAAGAATTCCGAACTGGAACTGCCCCTGCAATTTAACAACTTCCGTGACTAGTCTGCGCCATCGGCTGGCGCTCCGTGTCTTCCCGAAACCGGTTCGGCTGTGAGCGAGCGCCGCAGCTGGGGAGCGGCCGCGGCAATCTACCTGCAACCCCGCTGCCTGGCGTTGCTGTTACTGGGTTTTTCCGCCGGCCTGCCGTTTCTGCTGGTGTTTTCCACGCTGTCGGCGTGGCTGACTGATGCCGGCGTTTCCCGCTCCGCGATCGGTTTCTTCAGCTGGGTGGGCATCACTTATTCCGTAAAGGTCTTTTGGGCGCCGGTGATCGACCGGTTGCATCTGCCGGTACTGACTAACGTCCTGGGGAAGCGCCGCAGCTGGATGCTGCTGGCCCAGCTCGGGATTGTCGGCGGACTGACCCTGATGGCCGGGATGGACCCGGGCGGATCCCTGCAGTTGTTCGCGCTGGCGGCGGTGTTCATCGCCTTCTGTTCGGCGACCCAGGACATTGTCATTGATGCGTTTCGCATCGAGTGCGCCGAGCAGGACGAGCAGGGCGCACTTTCGGCTTCCTATATATTCGGTTATCGCGTGGCGCTGCTGGTTGCCGGTGCCGGCGCATTATTCATTGCCGACCTGTGGTCCTGGCAGGCCGCCTATCTGGCGATGGCGGCGCTGATGTGCGTCGGCATCGTGACCGCGCTGGCGGTCAGCGAGCCGGACCATGCTGCCGAGGCGGCCACGCGTCCACTGGAGGCCCGGGTTGAGGCGTTCCTGTTGCGCAACACGCACCTGCCGGACTGGCAACAACGCCTGGGCGCCTGGTTCGTGGATGCCGTGGTTTGCCCATTCGTGGATTTCTTTTCCCGCAACGGCTGGTTTGCGCTCTGGATCCTGTTACTGATTGGCTGCTATCGGATCAGCGATATCACCATGGGCGTGATGGCCAACCCGTTCTACCTGGATCTCGGGTTCAGCAAGTCCGAGATTGCCGGTATCTCGAAGGTGTTCGGTTTTTTCATGTCGATCGGTGGCAGTTTGGTGGGTGGCCTGCTGGTGATGCGCTACGGGCTCGGCGGTCCGCTGTTGCTCGGTGCGGTTCTGGTTGCGCTGACCAACCTGCTTTTCGCATTGCTGGCCCAGATCGGTCCGGACCTGACCATGCTGGCGGTGGTGATCAGTGCCGACAACCTGTCCGGTGGTCTCGCCAATGCGGCTTTCATTGCCTACCTGTCGAGCCTGACCCATCGCGCGTACACGGCGACCCAGTACGCGCTGTTCAGTTCCATCATGACCCTGCCGGGGAAATTCATCGGCGGTTATTCGGGCACGGTGGTGGATGCGGCCGGTTACACGAGCTTTTTTATCTATGCGTCGTTGCTGGGTCTGCCGGCCATTTTCCTGGTGATGTACATACTGCGTGGCCGGCCGGAAGTTCAGGAAACGAAATAGCGGGCCGGCACCCGCGTGCCGGACAGCGCAATGCCCTCTTCCTGCAGAGCGCCGGCCTGCCGCAGGAACGCGGCACTGTCCGGCGCGAAGCCCAGGTGACCATCGGCCCGCACAACGCGCTGCCAGGGAATGCCGCTGCCGGCTGGCAGTTGCCCCAGCACGCGTCCGACATGACGCGCATAGCCGGTAAATCCGGCCTGCCGGCAAACCGCTCCGTAACTCATGACCCGGCCATGCGGAATGGCTGACACGGTGGCCAGT
>JBFJWR010000067.1:0-11186 GCA_041623535.1 Pseudomonadales bacterium | reverse complement strand
TGACAGCATCACCACGGCAACGGGCACTGACACCATTCTCGGCGACAACGGTGTCGTGCAGATGAATGCTGCGGGCACCGAGTTCAGTTCGGTCACCTCGACGCTGCTCGACCTGGGCGGCAATGATACCGTGACTGCGGGCGATGGCGACAAGGTCGTGGTCGGCGGAAACAGCGCGGATACGATCACGCTGGGGACCGGCAGTAATATCGTGCTCGGCGATAACGGCCAGATTCTCTACGATGCGGCTGGTCTGGCCAGTTCCATCGCAAGCACCGACGTTGTGAGTGCTACCGGTGGCAGCGACACAATTACCACGGGAGGCGGCAACGACATCGTGGTCGGTGGCACCGGCGGTGACAGCATATCCACCGGCGCTGGCAGCGATGTGCTGGCCGGCGACGGGGTGAGGATTACACTGGTAAACGGCACGGTCAGAACATTGCTTTCGACACAGACCCTGGTGGGCGGCAATGACCTTCTGCTCGGAGGCTCGGGTCCGGACGTCATGGTTGGCGGAGTGGGTTCTGATGGTATTGACGGTAATCTGTCCACCGATCTCCTGATCGGTGGAAACGCGAGTATTACGTTTACCGCCGCTGGTGTGATCGGCAGCGTCAATACGGACAGCCTGAACGATCCGGTGCTGGACGCGATCCAGGATCTGCTCAGTGTCGATGGACTGATATCGACGGAAGCATCCTTTGGCTTTATCGATCTGGAAATGCTGGGCGGCGAAACCGACCAGACGGAATCTTCATTCGTCATTAATGTGGGCTCCGAGTTGAATGGCTTCGTACTGGGCCAATTCTCTGTCGGTTCCTCTTCGGCCAGTGGCATGGTGTTCGCAACTGATTCGGGTACGGAGAATCAACCCGAAGATGGCGTGGCGGTAGAAACGGAAGAGGAACGCAAAGCGGCGGCCGGAGAAGAGGGTGCGGATGTGCCCTCAGCCGGCGAGCAGGACGAACTGCAGGAAGTACCAGCCGGCCAACTCGCGCCGGAAGAAGAACGCAAACCCAATGACAGTAATGCAGCGACGCTGGGTGCTGCGCAGTTCCAACCACGACATGGCGAATCGCTGGCGCTGCTGCTGGCCGCTGGCGCCTTGCGTGGCAGTGCACCAACCGGATCAGTAACGGGCAAGGGACGACCTCGTCACCATGCACTGCAGGGCGATGATGCAGAAAACGCACTCTTTGGCTTCGATGCGGATACCGGGCGGTTGGTTTCACTGGACCCGGCAGGCAATTCAGGGCGCCAGGCTGCCAGGAAACTGCTTGATTTCGATCGGTTTGAAGAACTGGCTGCGGCGCAGAATCAAGGCGAGAACAATCCGGGTGCGCCAGCAGCATTGGATGGTCTGGATGCCACGCTGCCGGAACAACCGTCACAAGCGGCCAGCGGCATTGACTGGTCTGCTTTGCCTGACGCAGCAGCGCCGACGATGACCAAGCCCGGCGTGCTGATGGACAAGTTCCGCGAATTTAAGATCGATATACTGTAGTATCGCTCCCGATTCCCTAATACTTTTCTTGGCAACAGAAAGGAGCCAAAGTGACCAAATCAAATAATGCAGAGGCTAAAAGCGAGGCAGCTACCGGCGCTACGAATCAACCGGGCCAGTCACCGACGATCATCTGGGATGACTCGAAGATGAATACGTCATACGCAAACGTATGTAACGTCTTGGGTACGCAGGAAGAAATTACTATGCTGTTTGGTGCGAACCAGGCCTGGCATACCGGGCAGAAAGAAGTACGCGTGCTGCTTTCCGATCGCATCGTCCTGAATCCCTATGCCGCCAAGCGCCTGCTGCGCATGCTGGATCAGGGTCTGAAGGAATACGAAAGCCGTTTCGGTGAATTGAAAGCCTGATTCTAATCCCAGGCGGCGAAATCCTTCACGGATCTCGTCGGTTCCTGTGCCTGTGAACACCTGTGCCTGTGAACAAAACCCGATGAATCCCTGCTGGAGTCAAATGCGTGAGCGCGCAGCCCCACACCGGCCGGGATAGGCGTGGCAGCAGGGGGCCGGATAGGCGCAGGGACTCCTCCAGGTCTGCTGCCTCCCTGGCGGCGGGCGCGATAGAGCAGGCGCTCTGGCGCGCGTTCTTTGACGCTGATACGCCTGCCAAGTACGCGCAAAGTTGGCTCAACCTGCAATGCTCCCTGATCGACGGTGCCGTGAAGGGCGTCGTCGTAATGGGTGAGCCGGACATCGGTCCATACACACCCACCGCTTTCTGGCCGGTCGGCATCAGCAGTGGAGCCAACCTGGCCTCCATCGCAGAGCAGGCGCTCAGCGATCGTCGTGGCATCGTACAGTTGCATGCGGACGAGCAGGCTGCCGCCGGCACTATGGCTGCCAGTGGCAACATGGGTTACCCGCTGATCTTCGACGGCCACTTGCATGGCGTCGTCGCTATCGAGATCGCGAACTGTAATGAGGCCAGTCTGCAGGCGGCAATGCGCATGCTGCAGTGGGGCGGTTCCTGGCTGGAACTGCTGGTCCGCCGACAGCAGGGTGAGTCAGACCAAGCCGTCAGGGAGCGCCTGATGACGGTACTCGACCTGATTGCCATAACGCTCGACCAGCACTCTTTTCAGGCCGCAGTTTCCGCGCTTACCACCGAACTGGCCCAGCGCCTGCATTGCGATCGAGTCACGCTTGGCATCGCCAAGTGGCAGAAGATCAAAGTGGTGGCGGTGTCTCACAGCGCCAAATTTGAAAAGAAGATGAATCTCATCGATTCCATCGGACTGGCGATGGAGGAAGCGATGGATCAGAAGACACCCATCGTATTTCCGCCGCCTGCTGACAAGGATATTTTCGTCACGCGCGACCATGCCCAGCTTTCCAGATTGCATGGCAACGATCACATCCTTTCCACCCCATTTCTGCGTGCCAGCGGATTTCGCGGAGTGCTGACTTATGAGCGTCCCCGTGGCGGGGAATTTCAGGCCAACGAAATAGAATTGTGCGAGTCGGTGGCATCCATTCTGGGGGCCATTCTTGAGGAACGGCATCTGAATGATCGTCCCGCCTACCGCAAGGTTTGGGAGTATGGCCTGGACCAGTTGCGCAAGGTTCTGGGCCCACGCCATCTCGGAAGAAAGCTGGCCCTGATCATGCTGGCAGCCATCTTTGTTTTTTTTGAATACGCCACGGATGAGTATCGCGTTACGGCGGATTCCAAGCTCGAAGGCAGTGTGCGGCGGGTGATCGCCACGCCGTTCCCGGGGTTTCTGGCGACGGTCAATGCGCGGGCTGGTGATGTGGTCAGTGCGGGTGATGTGCTGGCGACCCTCGATGAAAGTGATACCTCTCTGGAGCGCATGAAATGGTCCAGTCAGCGTGAGCAGTACACCCGCCAGTATCGTGAAGCAATGGCCGGCCACCAGCGCGCAGAGGCCCGGATCCTGCAGGCGCAGATCCGGCAGGCCGAGGCGCAGCTCGCCCTGACCGATCAACAGTTGGCGCGCAAATTGATTATCGCTCCGTTTGATGGGGTGATCGTCAAGGGCGAATTGTATGAGTCACTTGGCGCATCCCTGCAGAAAGGAGAAGTGCTGTTCGAAATCACACCCCTAGACGCCTACCGGGTGATTCTGCAGGTGGACGAGCGGGATGTCGCCGAGATTGCCACCGGTCAGCGTGGTGAACTTGTTCTTTCTTCGATTACCAATCAGCGTTTCTCGTTCAGCGTGGGCACCATTACGCCCATCACCACGGCAGACGAAGGCAGTAACTTCTTCCGCATTGAAGCGCTGCTTGATGACGCTTCTGACCGTCTGCGTCCCGGCATGGAAGGCATTGCAAAAATTGCCATTGGCGAGCGCAAGGTGCTCTGGATCTGGACGCACCGCCTGGTCGACTGGGTACGGCTTTTCTTCTGGAAGTGGCTGCCGTAACGGGCAGTTAGGACGCACATGCGAGGTTCCCTGTTCAGCAATTCATGGTACCGGGTTGCGAGCCTGAAGCTGCGGCTGCGCACGCATACGCAGATACACCGGCACGTCTACCGTGGCGATATCTGGTACCTCCTGCAGGACCATTCCACGGGCCAGTTTCATCGCTTCACGGCGTCAGCCAACCTGATCATCGGCCTGCTGGATGGTCATCGGACGATGCAGGAGATCTGGGATATTGCCTGCGCGCAACTGGGTGATGACGTGCCGTCACAAGACGAATGCATCAATCTGGTCGCGCAGTTGCACAAGGCGGACGTGCTGCAGGGAGATATCACGCCAGACATCGCGGAAGTCGAGAAACGCACGCTGGCCGCGATCCGCAACAAGATCATGCAGTATCTGAAGAATCCGCTGTCGCTGCGGTTCCCCCTCATTGATCCGGATCGCTTTCTCCGCCTGACAACACCGCTCTTCGCACCATTGTTCTCCTGGTTCGGCTTCCTGCTCTGGCTGGTCGTGATTGCTGGCGGGCTCAGTCTTGCCGCCACGCACTGGGACGCCCTGAGCGAGAACGTGATCGACCGGGTGCTGGCTACCGAAAATTTGTTATTGATGTGGTTTGTGTATCCGCTGGTCAAGGTGTTTCACGAGTTGGGGCATGGTTATGCAACCAGGGCACGGGGTGGGGAAGTGCATGAGATGGGGGTCATGCTGCTGGTCCTGGTGCCGGTTCCCTACGTCGAGGCATCGGCCTCGAACGGCTTCCGCAGCAAGTGGCAGCGGATCGCCGTGGCCGCATCGGGCATGATGTTCGAATTGTTTCTGGCGTCACTGGCACTGATGTTCTGGGTCGATGCCCAGCCCGGTGTCGCCCGGGCGTTCGCGTATAACGTGATTCTGATCGCGGGTGTTTCCACGCTGATATTCAATATTAATCCGTTACTTCGCTTCGACGGATACTACATGCTGACCGACCTGATCGAGATGCCGAATCTGGGCACGCGTGCCAACCAGTACCTGGCCACCCTGGCCAAGAAGTACCTGCTGCGTGTAAAAGATCTGCCGGAAAACGAAGATTCGCTGGGCGAGAAAACCTGGTTGGTGGGGTACGGGATTTCCTCGTTCATTTATCGAATGATGGTGATGATATCCATCATTATCCTGATTGCCAGCAAGTTTTTCTTTGTCGGAATCTTGCTGGCCATCTGGTCTGCGTTCAGCACTCTGATTGCTCCTGTAGCAAAGCAAATCCGCTATCTGGCAAGCAGTTCGCAGCTGGCCGGTCGCCGTGCCATGGCAATTGGGCTGGTGGTGGCGGTTCTCGGACAGATTGTTTACCTGCTGTTTTTCCAACCCTTCCCATCCAGGACCATGGCCGAGGGCGTGGTCTGGCCGCCTTACCAGTCCCATGTTCGTGCGGAGCAGGAGTGCACCATTGATGCGGTGCTGGAGCCCACCCGAAACTTTGTCAGCAAGGGGCAACCTTTATTGACATGCAATGATCCGGAGCAGCAGGCTGTCACGGAATCGCTCAGGGCTGAGCTGGAGGAATTGAAGGCGCGTCGCAGTTCCATGCTGCAGAGTGACCGGGTGCAGGTGCAGATCGTCGATTACCAGATCGCGCATACCGCCGCTCGACTCGATCATGCGCTTGATAAATTGTCCAAGCTGATTATTCGCAGTCCGGATGATGGGCAATTCCTGATTCAGCAGGCAGAGGATTTTCCCGGGCGCTTTGTCAGTCGCGGCGCACTGCTTGGTTATGTCGTGAACCTTCCACTGGATACCGTACGCGTGGTGGTCAGGCAGGCGGATATCGACCTGGTCCGTGGCATGACGACCGATGTCGAGATTCGGCCGATTGAACACGTTTCGGATGTGATTCCAGCCCTGGTGCGACGGGCGGTTCCGGCAGCCACCGACCAACTCCCCAGTCCGGCCCTGAGCCAGCAGGGTGGGGGGCGGATCAGTATGGATCCGAGCAGTCCTGATCAGAAGTCGCTGGAGAGTCTCTTTATCTTCGATATCGACCTCAAGGAAACCGGGAAGTTTCACCACATTGGTAGTCGCGTGTACGTCCGGTTTGCCCACCTGCCGGAACCCCTCGGCTTGCAGTGGTATCGCTCCATACGCCAGATGTTACTCAAGAAATTCGATGTATAACGACAGCCTGTTACTGGCCTCCGGCTTGCATCTGTATCCGGAACTCCATAACCCACCGCCCGATGGCTGGCTGGAAAAACTGGAGACCCGTTTGTCCGGCGCCATCGGGCGCACAGTACGCGCCCACAAGTGGTATCTGCATCGGCTTCTTGCCAGCGTCAATCAGCAGGCTGCCCACTATGACAAGCTGACGCTGACCGAACTCCGCGAAGGTGCCCGCGAATTGCGCAAGGAACTGCGTGGTCAGGGTTTTCGTGATGACCTGATCGCCAGGGCTTTTGCGCTGGTCCGGGCAACTGCCCATCTCACATTGGGAATGAGGCATTTTGATAGCCAGGTACTGGGCGGCCTGGTCATGCTCAAAGGCATGGTGGCTGAGATGAGTACCGGGGAGGGCAAGACGCTGACCGCGACCCTGACAGCCTGTACCGCGGCGATTGCCGGCGTTCCCGTGCACGTTATTACCGTCAACGATTACCTGGCGCAACGGGATGCCGAGAACATGATGCCGATCTACGCCGCGCTTGGCGTGACGGTAGGCATCGTGCAGTCAGAGATGACGCCGGAACAACGGCAGCAGTCCTATCGTTGCGATGTAACCTATTGCACCAACAAAGATGTGGTGTTCGATTACCTGCGGGATCGAATCTTGCTGCGTAACGAGTCCAGTCCCCTGTTCCTGCAGATGCGCAAACTGTACGGAAGTGACGAACGCTTCGGAAAGTTGCTGCTGCGGGGTCTGCACTTTGCGATTGTTGACGAAGCCGACAGCGTATTGGTGGACGAGGCGAGAACACCGCTGGTGATATCGGCCACGACGGAAGGTAACGAGGAGATCAAGGTTCTGCGACAGGCAATCGAACTCGGCGGGCGCATGGTACTGAACGAGGATTTCAAGATTGTCGAGAATGGCACGCGGGTTGAACTAACCCGCGAGTGCAAGGATTGTCTGCAAGAGGATGTGGAGGAACTGGGAGGTCTCTGGAGCGGCAAGCTGTTTCGAGAGGAGATGCTGACCCAGGCGCTCACCGCTTTACACCTCTTTCACCGGGATGAACATTACCTGGTACGCGACGACAAAGTGCAGATTATCGATGAGCACACCGGGCGCGTGATGGCGGACCGGTCGTGGGAGAAGGGTCTGCACCAGTTGATCGAACTGAAAGAGGACTGCGAGGTTACCGGGGGCCGCGAGTCGCTTGCGCGCATCAGCTACCAGCGGTTTTTTCGCCGCTACCTGCACCTTTCAGGCATGACGGGTACGGCCAGGGAGGTTGCCGGCGAACTCGCCTATGTGTACGACCTGCCGGTGGTGCGCATTCCAACGCATAAGCCGGAGCAGCGTAGAAACTTGCCCGGACGGTATTTCCACTCCGAGGCGCAGAAATGGCAGAAGATTGGTCAGCGGGTGCAGGAACTCAATCAGAAAGGCTGTCCGGTAATGCTGGGCACCCGGTCGGTGGCTGCTTCGGAACTTGCCAGCAACACCCTGTCTGCACTGGGTCTTGAGCACCGTGTTCTGAATGCAAAGCAGGATCTGGAGGAAGCGGAGATCGTTTCCCAGGCCGGCAACCTCGGCACTATTACCGTGGCGACGAGCATGGCCGGACGCGGAACTGATATCAAAATCTCGCCTGAAGTCGAAAGTATCGGTGGGCTGCATGTCATATTGTCAGAACGTTATGACTCGAAGCGAAATGATCGGCAGTTGGCTGGTCGCTGCGCCCGACAGGGTGACCCGGGTTGTTTTGAAACGTTCGGGTCACTCGACGATGCACTGATGCGATCAAGCTGGTTCAGCAACCACCCTTGGCTGCTGCAGGTGGTTCGGTTTCTGATTGGCGCCAGATTTCTGCCCTTGCGCTGGATTGCTCCCCTGATGCTCCGCATGGCGCAGCGAAGGGTTGAGAAGATGCACAGCAGGATACGAAAGGAACTACTCGAGATAGACGATAGAATGAGCCAGAATCTTGCATTCTCCGGAGAGGGCGAATAACAAATCATGACGATTAGAACCAAATCTACTGTCGCAGCGACCTGTCTCGTACTTTGCGTCATGCCGATTGCGTCCGTCGTACAGGCTGCAGATGTGTTCGAGTGCATCTTCGAGCCGAAAACGACGATCAACCTTGGCAGCCCCTCCGATGGCTTGCTGGAGGCAGTGCTCGTGGACCGGGGCGATCGGATTCGCAAGGGCCAGGTGCTGGCCCGGCTCACGTCCGGCGTGGAAAAGGCCAACGTGTCTCTAAGCAAGGCGAGGCTTGAATTCAGCGAACTCAAGCTGGAACGGAACAAGGATATGGCGGCCCGGAACCTGATTCCGGAGATTGAACTCGACGAAATGAAAACCGAGTACGAGATTAATCGTTATTCGCTACGGAAAGACGAGGAACTGCTGAGAATGCGTTACGTACGCAGTCCGATCAATGGCGTAGTCGTCGAACGGGACCTGTCACCGGGAGAGCAGGTTCGTCAGGATCAGGCGAGGATCATGAAGATCGCGCAGATTGATCCACTCAATGTCGAAGTGGTGATTCCCGCCAGGCTGTATGGCTCGATCAAGGTGGGAATGCAGGCTTCCATCCGTCTCGAAGCATCCGCCGAGAGCATGTACACAGCGAAAGTTTCCGTGGTTGATCGCGTGGTGGATGCGGCCAGTGACACCTTTGGCGTTCGACTGGCGTTGCCGAATCCGGGTTACAAGATACCGGCAGGGTTCAAATGCCGGGCTGAATTTCTGGCGGAGAAATAATCTGCCGGGCTTTCGATCATTCGACCTGCGCTCCCGTCATTCCGGTAGCCCCACCCCGAACAATTCATCAATCTGATGAATCAAAAATGCTATTGCGTTTCATAAGGGAGTGCAATAAGTGATCATATCGAGAATTCTGGGAACTATCGCTGGGTTATTGGGTAGATCCCGGCTACGTTATTAAGATGTCTGACACATCTGGAGTGTGTTGAATGTCACGCTGGGTTCTCGCGACTTTCCTGTTGGCCTTCTCCGGGCTGACCATGGCCGACCACAAGCATGCCTCAGCCAAGCCCGGGGCGGAGTCCTGTGATCACGAATCTCATCAGGTCGATCACGCGCACGTACAAATTGGCGTCATGGATTTGAACTTCCCCCTGACGCACCTTGTAAAAAGAATAATGCAGGATGCATATGTCGAAATAGGCCGCGTTCCGCATTTCATATCCAGCCCGCCCCGCCGTTCGCTGATGCTTGCTGGTGGGGGGTTGTTGGAGGCCGAACTGTATCGGGTGGCGGCAGTGGAAAGAATGTATCCCGATCTCATTCGGGTCGATTATCCCCTGTACACCGTGGAAGCTGTCGCGTACGTATGGGATGCCCAACTGCCAGTTTCAGCATGTGCAGACCTGGCCAGTTACCGGGTTGCGGTGGTTCGTGGCATCGTATTGATGGAGCAGTGTGCGGAAGATGCGGCACAGTTGATTATTGTGTCGAACGAAACTGCCCTCCTTGATCTGCTTGCCAAAAAACTCATTGATGTGGCACTGGTTGAGGCCGCACAGGGCGAAGTCCTGGTGGCGCCACATATGCCTTCCGGAGTGAGCGTATTGCCCAGGGCATTGATGTCCGCTCCCATCTATCACTATGTGCATAAGCACGCGGCAGAAATGGTCAAGCCGTTGGCAGCAGCGCTGCGGGAACTGGACCGAATCGGTGAGCTGGCATCCCGTAAATTGCAGTGGGAAATTGAGAATTCGCGTGCGGCAGCGTTGCCAGATGGGGCAGCTCGTTCAACAGTTCTGGGTCGATTGTCCGCTGCGGATGCCCACTACTGAAAGTGGTGTTGAGTCTGCCGTGAGCATCGGGGGCTCTGCGGTAAGGCTCCGGTTCTGCACCCTGATCTGGCAGACGTGGCGGGATATGCTGTCCACACGACTTTGATGAAATGCCCCGCGGTCGAGGGCATGCGCTATTTTCCGGTTGTGGATGCACGGCACGACGATGCCGGCCCTGCCGAACCGTACCGCGCCTTTCGGATCACCTACGATTACCGTCCCGGGTGGCAGTTGGTGGCGCAGGGTGGCGTCGGCGTCGCATTGCAACTGTAGCGGGTTCAACTGTCACGGTCAGATTGAAAGCATTGTGCGGGTACAGTACGTGATTGCAGGCAACAGCCGGCTGCAGTCTCAGGGATGCTCCGGATCAAACGGCATTTCGTGTATGTCTTCTTCATCACCGGAAACGTGATCGAGGAACAGGCTGTCGAGGATGCACTTGTAGAGCGTGCTGTGTTCCTCGGCCAGAGTGACCAGTCCATAGGTGTGCAGGGTCCTGCCGCTCGCATCGCGTGCGGCCTTGCGTTCGTTGACGATGCGTACATGTTCTTCGAACAGTACCGATCCGCGTTTCGCGTCCCTTGCCAGCAGGTCGGTTTCCTCTCCGAGTTCCAGTTCCAGCGAAGTGGAAAGGGCAAAGCCACCCACGCCGACATCGAGGATGAAGGCCTCGCGAAAACTTCCGCAGTCGGGTGCCAGAAAATGCAGAGATACGGTGACGCATTTGCCCCGCTCATCGATGAAGCGCAGTTTCTCGGGCGGCGCAATACGCCGGCGCATGCGGCGGATTTCCTTTTCGATGATCTCGACTTCCATGGCCGGCAGGCCTGTGAAAGAAGAACCGGGTACGGGTATATCCAATGTCAGTGACCCTCGAAAATTCGGCAAGAATGATCAGTTATTATGTTCACTGTAGTCTATGTGTTCCGACTGGCAATGGCGAAGCGAGTTGTCAAAAAGAGCAATTTGCATTCACTTCCTGAAGGCTGCCGCGTGTTGACGGTCCGTTTTCGTACATCTGAGGTGCTGGCCACCGTGCGAATCTTTGAGATCGGGAGCGGTTCAGATGGGTTTGGGGCCGCCACTGATCCAGTCCAGCAGTTCCACGGTATGAACAACCGGGATCGGGCTGCGTGCCGCAATCTGCATGGCGCAGCCGATATTGCCGGTGGCAATGACATCCGGACGCAATTCCTCCAGCGCTTTCACCTTGCGGTCGCCGAGTGCACCGGCCAGCGTGGGCTGCAGGATGTTGTAGGTGCCTGCGGAGCCGCAGCACATGTGACTCTCTGCGGGTGT
>JBFJWR010000066.1:0-11236 GCA_041623535.1 Pseudomonadales bacterium | reverse complement strand
GGACAAGGCACAGCAGCTCACCCTGACTGCGCCCGAGATGACCGTGCTGATCGGTGGCATGCGGGTGCTGGGAACCAACGCGGATGGCAGTAAGACCGGCGTGCTGACGAAGAAGGTGGGCCGGCTCAGCAATGACTTCTTTGTCAATCTGCTGGATATGCGTACCGAGTGGTCGCCAATGGACGGGGACGCGGAAACCTTTGAGGGAAAGGACCGTAAAACCGGTAAAGTGAAATGGACAGCTTCCCGGGTGGACCTGGTGTTCGGTTCCAACTCGGTGCTGCGTGCCCTGGCGGAGGTGTACGCAAGCGCGGATGGAGGCAGAAAATTCGTTCATGATTTTGTCGCGGCCTGGACCCGGGTGATGGAACTCGATCGCTTCGATCTGCAATAAGTGGCGTACGACGAAAGGGGGCGGGGTGATTTTTCATGGAGCGCCTGGGTGAAAATAAATCACTCTGACCCCTGAATTCTTGAAATCACCGGGTCCGGACGCAAGTTGTAAGTGTGCAGGAGCGTCTCTGGACGCAACGCAGATTGAATGTTTCCGGGTGATTCATGGTTCAGTTTGGATACGACATCCAGGCCAGCCAGGCACATGCCTGGAGAAACCGGCTGCACTCGGCGGTGCTGCTCGCAGTGATGGGCGGTTTCCTGGCATTGCTGGGATGGATGATCTGGGGATTGGCGGGGATCGCCATGCTGCTCGGCGCCGGGCTGGGCTCGCTGTTATTCATTCCGGGCGCACAACCCACAATGGTCATGCGCCTCTACGGTGCGCGACCGTTGGCCCCACGCCAGGCGCCGATGCTGTTCCGCGCGCTGGGCCTGTTGAGTGAGCAGGCAGGGCTGCCTGCCGTGCCGCAGTTGTTCTACATACCCAGCCGGACGGCCAATGCATTCGCCGTCGGCAATCGGGACAACGCGGCCATCGGACTCAGCGACGGGCTGATGCGGCAACTCAACCTGCGGGAGCTTTCTGCTGTCCTTGCACACGAGATCAGCCATGTGCGGCACAACGATCTGTGGGTGATGGGGCTGGCCGATCTCATCAGCCGGTTGACCCGGCTGCTCTCCCTGTTCGGACAGTTCCTGCTGCTGCTCAGCCTGCCGGCCTTCCTCTTCTACGAGGTGCTGGTGAACTGGTTTGCGATCCTGCTGCTGATCCTGGCACCGAGTCTCAGCGCGTTGGCGCAACTGGCGCTGTCCCGCACGCGCGAATTCGAGGCGGACCGCGGTGCTGCCGAACTGACCGGCGATCCGGAGGCACTGATCAGCGCACTGATAAGAATCGAACGCAGTCAGGGCGGGTGGCTGGAGCAGATTTTCCTGCCCGGGCGACGGTTGCCGGACCCGTCACTGCTCCGCACGCATCCAGATACGGCTGACCGCATCGCGCGCTTGCGGGAGTTTGCACCGCGACAGCGCCTGCAGCCCCTGGCCGTCCGCCTGGAGAATCCATTGGCAATGCTGCCATTGCGCATGGGGAGGCCGGCCCGCCCACACTGGCACCTGAACGGACTGTGGTACTGATGCACCGCGCGGACGACCCGGTCCGGGCCGTTCGCGAAGCAGCCGGCAGAGTCCCGCGTAACCAACTCCTGCGCAAAACAGGGGACTGACCACGTTGAAACGACTGCGCCTTTCTGCTTGGCGTGGGGTGTCCCCCGTTGATGATCCTGTACAGCACGACTTCGCCCGCTCGTGGACCCATGAGCGATCAACGACACCAGCTGGCTGGATCCTGCAGGTAATAGTGCTGGAACTGTTCGTAGAGACGCGGATGCCGGTCTTTCAGCGCGCCGGGCAGGTCAAAGAAATATTCCGAGACAACGGCAAAGAACTCGGCGGGATGCTCGGCCGCGTACGGATCGATGAACGTGTGCCTGCCGGCATCCGCCGCCGCGCGCAGGTGATCATATTCCGCCTGCAGTTCGCGCGCCCAGGCCTGGTATGCAGCGTGGTCCGCCAGGCGCGGGGTGCCGTCCGACGCGCCGTTTTCCAGGTCCAGCTGGTGGGCGAATTCGTGCAGGACGACATTGTGTCCGTGCCCCGGGTTCGCAAGATCGGACTCGATGTCCTGCCAGGACAGCACCACCTGGCCGTTATCACCCGCCTCGCCGATACGCGCTTCGGAACCCTCGGTGACGACCATGCCGTCTGCGGACCATTCCCGTGTGGGTACCACGAAGGGTTCCGGGTACACCAGCACGGCGTGCACGTCGGGAAAGAGTTCCGTCTCCCGGTGCAACAACAGTATGCAGGCCTGCGCGGCAATGACCACGCGTTCGCGCTGGCCGACGGAAAATCCCGCGCAACCGTGGAATTTTTTCTCGCTGCAGAACCGCTGCACCAGCGGGCAGAGCGCGGCGCGGTCCGCGGCCGGCAGTGCGCCGCAGAGGGCAATTTCATGGTCGATGATACGCAGCCATTCAGCAGGAAATGGCTGCGTGAGCAGCCGCCGCCGGCGTAGCCGGGAAAGGAATCCGTTCACCGGCAATAGCCCGCGCACGGGTGAGCGGGCGGAAGCCGGGGAACGCGTACTGGTCGGCGAGACAACGAAACTCGCGTGCATTTCGCATCGCTGCAACGTGCCGGATTTCTGCTCGTCCTCATGGCTGTGTAGCCCCTGTAAAGATAAGGATTGCAGCGTGATCAGGCACGATTTTCCATCCACGCGAATATGTGCCATTTTTTTCCACGCTGCGGCATTTGACAGCAATCCCCCTTGCCGCGGCAAGCTCTCCCGGCCGGGCGACAGCCATCACTATCTATAATGAACCGGTGACGTCACGCCACGGGAAAACATTCGAAGGGGAAATCGCATGATGAAGCACGGACTGATCACGGTGTTCCTGTTCCTGCTGGCGCAGTCCGTTCAGGCCGACACGCTCAAGGCGGTACAGGAACGGGGGCACCTGCAATGTGGTGTCAGCACCGGCATTCCGGGATTCTCCAACCCGGATGACAAGGGCAACTGGCAGGGGCTCGACGCCGACCTGTGCCGGGCCGTGGCGGCCGCCGTTCTGGGTGCGGCCGGCAAGGTCAAGTACATCCCGCTGACCGCCAAGGAACGCTTCACCGCCCTGCAGTCCGGTGAAATCGACGTGCTTTTCCGCAACACAACGTGGACACAGACCCGGGACACCCTGCTGGGCTTGAACTTTGCCGGCGTCAACTACTATGACGGCCAGGGCTTCATGGTAAAGAAGGAACTGGGCGTCAAGAGTGCGCTGGAACTGGATGGCGCGGCGGTCTGCATCGCGGCGGGCACCACGACGGAACTGAACCTCGCCGACTACTTCCGTGCGAAAAACATGGAATACACGCCGATCGTGTTCGACACCGCCGACCAGACGGCTCGCGGGTTCGACAGCGGCCGCTGCGACGTGCTGACGTCCGACCAGTCCCAGCTTTACGCGTTGCGTATCCAACTGGCGCGACCGGAAAGCGCCGTCGTGCTGCCGGAGGTCATTTCCAAGGAGCCATTGGGACCGGTGGTGCGACAGGGCGACGACCAGTGGTTCAACATCGTGAAATGGACCCTGTTCGCCATGCTGAATGCCGAAGAACTGGGCGTGACTGCTGCGAATGCCGAACAGCAGAAGCGCAGCAGGAACCCGAACGTGCGGCGCCTGCTGGGTGTCGAAGGACCGCGCGGCAAAGGCCTGGGGCTCAGCGACGACTGGTCCTACCAGGTCATCCGGCAGGTGGGCAATTACGGTGAGTCCTTCGCGCGGAATGTCGGGGCGGGCTCCGCGCTGAAGGTGGAACGCGGCATCAATGCGCTCTGGAGGGACGGCGGCCTGCAATACGCGCCACCGATGCGCTGACGGGCCTGGCCATGGCGACCGCAGACAACCCGGCGCGGGTCCGATTCTGGAACGACCCCGCCAAGCGCGCACTGATCTTTCAGGCATTGCTGGTCGCCGGCCTGGCGTGGTTGCTGTTCGTGATCATCGACAACACCCTCAGAAACCTGGAACAGAGTGGCATCACCACCGGGTTTGGTTTTCTCGGCGCGGAAGCCGGGTTCGGTATCATGCAGACGCTCATTCCCTACGGGGAGGAAAGTACCTACGGCAGTACCTTTGTCGTCGGTCTGCTCAATACCGTGCTGGTCTCGGCGCTCGGTATCCTCGCGGCCACCTTTCTCGGTTTCGTCATCGGTATCGCCCGGCTTTCGCACAACTGGCTGATCGCCCGGCTGGCGTCCGCCTATGTCGAAACGTTCCGCAACATCCCCCTGCTGTTGCAGATCTTTTTCTGGTATTTCGCCGTCCTGCAGGCCTTGCCGTCGCCGCGGCAGAGTATCGAGTTGCCGGGTGGCTTTCTCAACGTGCGCGGGCTCTACCTGATCCGGCCGGTACCCGGCGACGGCTTCGGCTGGGTATGGCTGGCGTTGGGCGCCGGCCTGGTCGCGGTCTGGCTGCTGAAGCGCTGGGCGGCACGGCGCCAGAACCGGACCGGCCACCGCTTCCCCGTATGGTGGCCCGGTATTTCGCTGGTCATCGGCCTGCCGTTGCTGGCTTTTCTCGCGGTCGGCGCACCGTTGGAATGGGATGTGCCGGAACTCGGGGGATTCAACTTCCGCGGCGGCATGACCCTCATTCCCGAACTCATGGCACTCTGGCTGGCGCTCTCGATCTACACTGCGGCCTTCATTGCCGAGATTGTTCGCGGCGGCATCCTGGCCGTTCCCCACGGGCAGGTCGAGGCATCCGGGGCGCTGGGGCTGACGCGCGGACAGACCCTGCGTCTGGTCATCATTCCCCAGGCCTTGCGGGTGATCATTCCGCCGCTCACCAGCCAGTATCTGAATCTGACCAAGAATTCCTCGCTGGCCACCGCCATCGGCTACCCGGACCTGGTATCGGTGTTTGCGGGCACCACCCTCAACCAGACCGGGCAGGCCATCGAGGTGATCTTCATGACCATGCTGGTTTACCTGACCCTGAGCCTGCTGACCGCGTTGTTCATGAACTGGTACAACCGCAAGACGGCGCTGGTGGGACATTAGGGATGCAGGACGGGCCATGATTCATCCGCAGCAGCGCAGTCAGCCGCCCCCGGCACGCACCACGGGCGCGCTCGGGTGGGTGCGCGGGAACCTGTTCAACAGCCCCGCCAACAGTATGGCGACACTGGTCCTGCTCTATGCCCTGGTGATGGTGCTGGTGCCGGCCTTCGAGTGGGCCGTTCTCAAGGCTGACTGGCTCGGCGACAGCCGCGCAGACTGCAGCAGCGGTGGCGCCTGCTGGGTGTTCATTACGCACCGCCTGGAGCAGTTTCTCTATGGCTTCTATCCAGCCACGGCGTACTGGCGCATCAATCTCGCCTTCGGCCTGCTCGCTGCCTGCCTCGCGTGGCTCGCCGTTCCCGGACTGCCGCGCAAGGGTCCGGTGGCGGTTTTCACCCTGGGTGTTTACCCGTTCATCGCGTTTTTCCTGCTACGCGGCGGAATGTTCGACCTGCCGGTGGTGGCGACGCATGACTGGGGCGGCTTGTCCCTGACGCTCGTGCTGGCCATCGTCGGCATCGTTGCCGCGCTGCCCTTCGGCACCTTGCTGGCGCTGGGCCGTCGCTCGGAGATGCCAATCGTAAAAAGCGTGTGCGTTGTTTATATCGAGTTCTGGCGCGGTGTACCGTTGATCACCGTGCTGTTCATGGCCTCGGTCATGCTGCCGCTGTTCGTGCCCGGAGAGCTTACCTTCGACAAACTGCTGCGGGCCATGATCGGCATCATCATGTTCCAGTCCGCCTACATGGCCGAGGTGGTGCGCGGCGGCCTGCAGGCGATTCCGCGAGGGCAATACGAGGCCGCTACGGCACTGGGACTCAGTTACTGGAAGACGATGGTACTCATCGTCCTGCCGCAGGCACTCAAAATGATGATTCCCGGGATCGTGAACACATTCATCGCGCTGTTCAAGGACACCAGCCTGGTGCTGATCATCGGCCTCTTCGATCTGCTCGGTATCGTGCAGGCCGCCATCAACGACCCGGAATGGCTGGGTTACTCGGTGGAGGGTTACGTCTTCGTGGCGTTGGTATTCTGGGCATTTTGCTTCAGCATGTCCCGCTACAGCCAGTACCTGGAACGGCAGTTGCACACCGGGCACGAGTCCCGGTGATGCGGGAGCGGGTTGGCCGTTGCGCCGGGAGGCCGGGCCGGGAATGGCCGGCGCGCATACCGTGTGCCGTGACCGGTAGTGGGGGCATTCGATGAGCGAGAAGGTGGGCCAGGCCCCGGACAGCGACGCGCCGATGATCGAAATGCGCGACGTCAACAAGTGGTACGGCGAGTTTCACGTGCTGAAAAACATCAATCTCAGCGTGACCCGGGGCGAACGCATCGTGATCTGTGGTCCCTCGGGATCCGGCAAGTCCACCCTGATTCGCTGCATCAACCGGCTCGAAAAGCACCAGCAGGGCGAGATCTTCGTCCATGGTACGTTGCTGACCGACGACCTCAAGCGTATCGAGGCCATCCGCACGGAAGTCGGCATGGTGTTCCAGCAATTCAATTTGTTCCCACACCTCAGTGTCCTGGAAAACTGTGCCCTCGCACCCATCTGGGTACGTGGGCTGCCACGCGCCGAGGCCGAGGAAACTGCCATGAAATACCTGGAACGCGTGCGTATCCCGGAGCAGGCGCACAAGTACCCGCTCCAGTTGTCCGGTGGCCAGCAGCAGCGGGTTGCGATCGCGCGAAGCTTGTGCATGAACCCGGGCGTGATGCTGTTCGACGAGCCCACCTCGGCGCTGGACCCGGAAATGATCAAGGAGGTGCTCGACGTGATGGTCGAACTGGCGGAGGAAGGCATGACCATGCTGTGCGTGACCCACGAGATGAGTTTTGCCAAGACCGTGGCTGACCGGGTGATTTTCATGGACGTCGGCCAGATCATTGAGGAGAACGCACCGCAACAGTTTTTCGACCATCCTGAGCACGAACGTACCCGGCTGTTTCTGAGTCAGATCCTGTAGGGGCGATTGACGCCGGCGATGACTGCCAGGAACCGGTTGATCCGGGGGATCAGCCGACCGGGCACAGGGAACACAACATGGCCATTGAACTGAATCACACTATCGTGAAATGCCGCGACAAAACAACGGCCGCCGGATTCCTCACTGATATCCTGGGGCTGCCCGCCGCGACGCCGTACAATGATCTTGCAAGTGAGTCGATGACGACTCTGTCGCCACCCTGGCCCGTGGGGAACCAATTCGGCCCGCAGGAATCAATTCTTTCAGTTCAGTACGGAGAATCTTTGTGAAATCCCTGAGACGTTTTTTTGGATGGGCCACCATCCTGTTCTGTGGCTTCGCGCAGGCGGCGCAGCCGGTCATTGATGTGTACAAGTCACCTCATTGCAGTTGCTGTACAAAATGGGAAGCAATTCTTGAGGAGAACGGATTCGAGGTGATTTCCCACCCGACCGAGGACATGTCATCGGTGAAAGCCCGGCTGGGCGTGCCGGGTCAGCTGGCGTCCTGTCATACAGCGACGGTCCAGGGTTATTTCATCGAGGGGCATGTGCCGGTGTCCGATATTCTGCGACTGCTTGAGGAAAAACCGGAGATCCACGGACTTTCCGTACCGGGCATGCCGGCGGGAGACAATGTGCCTGGCATGGAAACGAGGCCGGGCAACGCGAAGTTTGATGTCTGGGCAGTCGGCGAGTCTGGCGCAAGAGTCTTTTCGCACCATGAGTGAGGCTGAGCCGCCATCAGGGCAGGATATGATCGATCTGCTCGACGAACTGGAGCAACTGCGTAGCCGCCTGCGGCGGCTTGGTGGTTGATCGCCACGGGCCAGGCATCCATAAAGCGCTCACTCCGTTCCATTTGCGGCCTTGTCACTGAATTTTTCCTGCACTTCCAGCACCTCGGGCATGCAGTGCTCCAGGGCCTCGACGCACTCCCGGTCCACTTTCTCTCCGGCGACCGCGTGCAAAAATTCCAGCGCCCGCTTGTTGGGCCAGGCCTCCTTGTAGGGGCGCGTGCTGGTCAGCGCATCGAAGATATCGGCCACTGCGACGACCCGGGCCTCGATGGGAATGTTTTTGCCAGTCAGTCCACAGGGATAGCCCGAGCCATCGATCGCCTCGTGGTGGAACTGGGCGATGTTGCGCAGCACTTCGATGTCCTCGAATTCGTGCAGGCTGAAGTTGTCGACGATCGCGTTGATGATTTCACGTCCTTTCCGGGCATGGGTTTTCATGATCCGGAATTCGCGCTCGGTGAGACCGGCCGGCTTGAGCAGGATGTCGTCCGGAATCCCGATCTTGCCCACGTCGTGCAGTGGCGCGAAGACGAAGATGTGTTCAATAAACTCATCAGAGAACTCGTAGAGTCCCTCACGCGCCAGCCAGCGGGCGATCATTCGGGAATAGCGTGACATGCGCTCCAGGTGCAGGCCTGTTTCCGGGTCGCGGAAATGCACCATGTCGTTTGCCGACCGCAGAGCCCCGAGCAGGGTTTGCATTGCGTGGATCTCCTGCATCACCACGTGGGTGATGAGGTGTGCATAGATGTCTACCGTCTGCAGCACCGACTGCGTAAAACAATGGGTGGCATCCGCATTGAAGAACACGAAGCCCTGGCACCTGCCGTTCATCCACATGGGGAATGTATAGCTGGAACGGAAGCCCCTGTCGTGAATGTTCCTGGTGTGCTCGTGCTCGCCATCAGCGAATACGTTCATGTCGTGCACGATACGTGCCCTGCCCGAGCGGATGAGTTCCTGCAGGCCGGGTGCCTCCTGCAGTGCCGCCTGGTAGTGGTCGAGCGGTGTCTCTCCCACCGTGCTGTGGACGAAGGTTTTCAGTAGCTGGCTTTCCGGGTCGTAGAGTGCAACCGATACCCGTTGCACAGCCGGCACGGCCAGCCGCAGCGTATCGTGCAAGTCCTTCAGCCGGCGGCCAAGCGACTTGCGCTCCTGCAGCGTGTGCAGCAGGGGAGTGTGTTGCTCAATGGGTCCGGAGGAGATTGACTGGTTCATGGTGCTGGTATCCGGCAAAGGACGTATCCCGGGACGCTGCCTGGCCGCCTACGACCCGAGAGTCGGCGAAGATTGCGCCATGCAGTTATGATTCGAATATAGCTGAACCGTGACGGGCATGGGCCGTATGATCAGGGCGCAGACCAGGATTTGATTTCGATCAGGAAACTTGCGGGAATCCTTTGCAGAAACGTTTCTTTTGTTCTATTTCCCGTTCGGTGAAACACGGGCTGATTTGTATATGAATATTGTCGCGGTCTCGAAAGCCATCCGCCTGCCGTTCCTGGTGCTGACGCCGGCGTGCGTGTTCCTGGGTTTCAGCGTGGTGGTTGCCAATGAGTTCGAAGTCCACCTGCATTTGCTGGTATTGACGTTGCTGGGGGCTGTGCTGGCCCATGTGGGTGTGAATGCGTTGAACGAATACGCCGACTTCCGCTCCGGCCTGGACCTGACCACCAGCAGAACACCGTTCAGTGGTGGCAGCGGTGCGTTGCCCGAGCATCCGGACACCGCGTCCGCCGTGCTCGCCGTCGGCGTGGCATCCGTGGTTGGCATGTTACTGATTGGCGTTTTCTTCGTCTGGAAGTTCGGCATGGCCGTCCTGCCCATCGGACTGCTGGGCCTGCTGCTGGTGGTGGCCTACACGCCCTGGATCACCCGGCGACCGTTCATGTGCCTGGTCAGCCCGGGCCTGGGGTTCGGGTTTCTCATGGTGGTCGGCACGCATTTCGCGATGACCGGGGAGTATTCGACGCTCTCCTGGCAGGTGGGTATCGTGCCGTTTTTCCTGATCAATAACCTGTTGCTCCTCAACCAGTACCCTGACCTGCATGCCGACCGGGCAGCCGGTCGTAATCACTTGTTGATCGCCTATGGCGTAAAAACCGGGAACGCGGTGTACGGTGGGTTCCTGATCCTCGCCATCGCGGCCATCGTGTTTTCTGTCTTGCACGGCACACTCCCGTTATTGAGCCTGATTGCCCTGTTGCCCACGCCGCTCGCTTTCTTTGCTTTGAACGGTGCGCTGAAATATGGCGAGACGATTGGTAACTATCCCGGGTACCTGGCTGCGAATGTTGTCGTTGCAGTTTTTACACCGGTATTGCTCGGCGTATCCCTTCTTGTTGGCGGGCATTAGGACGGGCAGGTTGCCGGTCAGGTCGCGGGTTCCGGGGTGACCCGGTCAGTCTCCACTTATTCTGCAGAGGCAATCTGACTCCCCGAATTCGACAGACCTGCCGCCTGTCATCCATCATGTGTACTTCTCGCAGGATGTTCCGGAGTTTGTCACTTGATCACCGCACTGCTGGACCCGGCGGTCCTGTTTTTCCTGCTTGGCCTGGTCGCCGGGGTGCTGCGTTCCAATCTCGACGTGCCCAAGCCCGTGGTGCAGTGGCTGACCCTGTATCTGTTGATGGCGGTGGGCTTGAAGGGCGGTTTTACCCTGGCCCGCTACGGGCTGAATGCGGAGGCCATGGCAGCCCTGGGTGGCGCACTGGCCATGGCGCTGATCGTTCCCTTCGTGGCTTATGGGGCGTTCCGCCTGGTGACGACAACGCTGCAGGCCGGCGCACTGGCGGCCAGCTACGGTTCCGTCAGCGTCGTCACTTTCGTGGCGGCTGCGCAACACCTGACCCTGCTGGGTATTCCCTACAGCGGCACCATGTCGGTGGGGCTGGTCCTGATGGAAATGCCCGCCGTGTTGATTGGCATTGCGCTGGCGCGTCGCGGCCTGCCAGCGACGCCTGCCGAGGGCTGGTGGCCGCTGCTCCGCGAAAGCCTGCGCGACGGTGCACCGATGTTGTTGCTCGGCAGCCTGCTGATCGGGTGGGTCACTGGTGCGCGCGGCGAGGCGATGATGGAGCCGTTCTCCGGTGGCCTGTTCAAGGGCATGCTGGCGCTGTTCCTTTTGCAGATGGGACTGGATGTCTCCCGAAGAATGGCTGACCTTCGGGATGCCTCGCCATGGCTGATCGTTTTGGCGGTGGCCATTCCGGTGACCGGAGCCGGAACGGCGCTGCTACTGGGCAGCATGCTTGGATTGTCGGCAGGCAACCTCGCGCTGCTGGCGACGCTGTCGGCCAGTGCCAGTTACATCGTGGCGCCCGCGGTGCTGCGCCATGCCCTGCCCGAGGCATTGCCGGCGTTATACCTCGGGCTGCCGATGAGCGTGACGTTTCCTTTCAATCTCCTGTTTGGCATCGGGCTGTACACGCACCTTGCCGCGCG
>JBFJWR010000065.1:0-11253 GCA_041623535.1 Pseudomonadales bacterium | reverse complement strand
GGGTGGGCGGGTCGTCAGTGGGGTGGGACATGCCCACCAGTATAGTTGTCGCAGCTTCAGGCCGCAGCCTGCCGTGATTCCTCGATGTGCGTGTGGAAACAGGAGTCCAGCAATGGTTCGACCTGGATCAGCAGCGCCACTGCATCGAACTGGTCCGCCATCGCTTCGTGCAGTGGGATGGGGTCAGGCAGAGGAACCCCGTTCGCGCGCATTTCCTCCAGCTGGTTAGCCAGGATCGCCTCGGCCATGGGCCGTACCAGCTCCAGGCTGATCGCGGTGCCTGCGATGCCGATGAAGTCCGGAAAGGTCACCCGGTAGTGACGGTTGCTCACCTGGTGCAGCAGTGCGGTGTAACTATGCATGATGGCTGGTCCGTTCCTCGTTTCCGATGGTTCCCAGTATGCAAAGCCCGGGCATCGGATAATGTGACGCAGTTCATGCTTTGGAAAAATGCTCCGCCGGGGCGCGCCCCGATCTACAGCACCGGCTTGGCGGGGCACATCTCGGCTTCGCGCAGGCGGAACGTTGCCAGGTGGCGTTGTTCCCGCACCGCGGAACGCAGTTCTGACAGGCAGGGTGCGGCACTGTCGCGGAGTCGCTCGATATTGCGTACCTTGCTGTTGCAGTGATCGAGCCCGCCGCCCGAGCGGGCGCAACCGGCCAGGCTGTTGGCGGCGGTCAGTAACGAGGAAAGGTCATTACGTTGTGCACAGGCGGCCAGGCGGCTGCCCATCGCGCCCAGTTGTGCGGCCTGTTGCCGGGCCAGGGTCTCGGCGGCATGGCAGTCGACCCAGTCCAGTGCTTCGCCCTGCTCGCGTTCCATCTGATCAAAGGTGTTCTGGATGACCATGACTTCAGCGCGTTCCTCTTCAGTCAGGTCGCCAATGCCGAGCTCGCCACTGGACACGGCGTCGAAGTTTTCAAAAGCCCGTTCTATATCAAAGGCCGCAGCCACACCCGGTGTCAGCATCAGCCAGCCGACAGTCAGCAGGATTGCCAGCAGTTCGGGGGGGCGCATACGTCTGCCTAGCGGTTGTTGTTGCCAGCGGACGGCCGGGTGTTTGCCGGTACCTGCGCGGGATAACCGACGTGGTGTATCCAGCTGCCCCGGTCCTGGTAAGGCATGTCGATGCAGGGGCCGACGATGCCTCCGGTCAGTGAGCAAACCTCGCTGCGCGGGTGGGGTCGGCGCCAGCTGCTCATCTGTTTTGTCCCGAAGTCCTGCTGCAGTCTCTGCAACGCCAGCACCAGGGCTTCGTGCAGCACATCCTGCCGCGAGCGCTTGCCCAGATAGTCATGGCGTACGCTCAGCGTGGAGCTGGCTGGTTCGAGTATCCGCAACGCGAGGTTGTCTTCAACAGTCATGTCGAATACGTGGCTGCCGCCGTTGGCCTGGCGGGTGCGCAGGTCAGCCGGCATGTCGGCGAACAGGGTGTCGCGGATGGCCTTGACGTAATAACCGAAAATGGTCGCCCCGACGCTGTCGAGTGCTTCATTGGCCGGCGCGGTGATGTCTATGCTGTTGTCGTAGTGCTGGCCATCCCAGTTCCGGATGCGGGCCAGTGCATCACGCTCGCGGTCATCCAGTTTGGGTGAGTTTTCCAGCGCCAGCATCAGCGGGCGGAAAGAACGTGCCCTGACATCGGTGAAGCCGGCGGTCCGGTCCAGTTGCACCAGGTCTTCGAAGGTCCAGTCATCCTTGGCGGAAATCGCATCCTGCAGAATGGCCACGCGCTGATTATTACCACCCGGGCGGGAGGGCGATCCCATTCCTTCACCGTCCAGCCAGCCGATCGCCGGCTTGTTGTTCCAGTTGGCAATGTATCCCTGCTTCGGGTCCACCACCTGGGGCAGTTCCGCGAACGGAATCTGCGCGCCGTCGTCAAATGCCCCGGTACCCGGCTTGGGCAGGCGCTGGTCACTCTGCTCCGAGCGATACCAGTGCACGCCCGGATGGAAAAATGCAATGTGTCCGTCGGCGCCTGCATAACCGACATTCTCGTTCCAGGTAACCTGTTTCACACCGGCGAGGAATTCCTCAAAATTGCGGGCCCGGTTCCACGCGAAAATCCCCTCGATAGTTTCGAGCTCGCGGTTGTACATGGAGTATTTGACCGAGCGCGCCAGCGGCTGCGTTTTGCTCCAGGCGACCACCGGTCCGTGCACCGTGCGGCAGACTTCGACCCTGGTTTCCAGCAGGTTGGGGCTCGCGGGCAGGCCGGATTCCGCATGCCGGTAGCGGATGACCTCCTCGCGGCAGTCCATGGGCACGGACTTGCCTTTGTGCGTGTAGGTCCGGCCATCGACCGTGTCCAGTGTCTCGATAAAACTGTCGATGGTCTTGCTGTAACCGGTGGTCAGTGCCCAGGCCACATCCTCGTTGTAACCGATACCTACCGTCGGCAGACCCGGGACCGATACTCCGCGCGCGTTGATGCCGGCGCCATGTACTTCCAGCTCCACCAGCAGGCTGGGAAAACTGTAGCCCAGCTGCGGGGCGCTGATCAGCAGGGCCTTGCCATCACCGAGCGTTTTCTGCGGAGCGATGGCCAGCATGAAAGAGCCGCCATGCAGGTTCGCACGGAAATCCAGCAGGGCATCCACCGCGGTCTGCACTGGTGACTTTGCCGAAGTGCCGGTCAGTGCGCCGGGAAGTGCTGCCCGCGGTGCGAGGCTGCCGGGTGGTGTGCGACAGGTACTTGCCGCGGCGCCGGTGCCGGGGCCGGTGGCAAGGTCGGCGGGCAGCGTGGCGGCATAGTCGGCCATGGCCTGGAAGACCTTGTCACGATTGCCGGCCTCGCCCTTGCCCATGTTGTAAAACCTGCCTTCGGATACCGGTACGGTGGTAATCGCCTTGCCGTCATCCTGCCAGACATAGTCCTGGAAGATACGGCGGCCTTTCTCCTTGCCGAACTGTGTTTCGAGTTGCTGCAGCACGTCGACATTGCGAAATTCATTGGCACCCTCGGCGGCCACGGTACGGGTGATGAGCACGCCGCCGGCCAGTATGTCCTTGCGCGTGAACGGTTCCGGGTAGGCACTCAGCACCACGTATTCAACCGGCAGTCGCTGCACCGGGTCCTGCATGGCTGCCTTGATCCAGGCATTGGCGCCAGCCACGTATCCGTCCACGGATGCCTGGGCATCCGAGCTGAGTTTGCTGAACATCGTCTCGTACTCTGCGTCCGAGTACGTCAGGATGCGTTGCTGGATGTCGCCCGGTACTGCCGCGCAGCCGGTGAGTTCCGCGAACGTGCCGGCGCCCATGCGTCGTACCGCGTCCATCAGGAACAGGCGATCCTGGGCAATGGCGTAGCCCACTCCGAACCAGGTGTTGAACATGTTCTCGTCGTTCTGGTCGGCACCGGCAAAAATGGCTGGCACGCCTTCCGGAGTTCGGCAGATGGAGACGCCGGCACGGGGTTGCTCCGGATTCTGGCAACGGGGCGTGAAGCCGCCTTCCTTGAACTCCACGCGCCAGTACATCAGTCGCTGGTCATCCAGGTGGGTGCCGTAGTCCTCCGGATTGCCGCTGGATACGGACGGGCTGCCCTGCGAGGCGCTGTCTGAAAGGATGCTTTGCAGTCGTCCGGGCGCCGCTCGGACCTCATCAGCAGAGCTGATATGACCGGACTGGCCGGGAGGCAGGCTGTTGCGGGCTTCCATTCCGGCCGCCCAGGTGGTTGCGGGAATCGAGTTTAATGCTAATAAAAACAATGATGTAGGTAGGAAGCTGCTGCGCATGAAAAAGCCTTTGGCGGGGTCTTGGTCCTTAAATATGAACCAACTGTTCATGAATTAGTTTTACACAACCTCCGCATATCTACCAATCGTAGTTATTACACAAGTCAAGCTCTTGAGTCGCCAGTCTGCCAGCCCTATGCTTCGCCTCGACACTACCTGCGAGCAAGGAAACGCCGGATGAAGCTGTTACGTACCAGCATGCATATGCTCGACACCGATGCGGGCATGATTACCTTCGATCTGCGTCGATCCCGTCGCCGCACGCTGGCCATACAGGTGCATGCCGATGGGCAGGTCGTGGTACGGGTTCCGTACCGCGTCAGCATGCGCGAAGTGAAACTCATGGTGCGCAATCGTGCGGAATGGGTGCGACGCAAGCAGGATGAACTGGATGCGCAGGCGCGCGAGTATGACCGCTTGCGGCGGCACATGCGCAACCGGCGGTACTTCCTCGGTCAGGAGTACCGCCTGCAGGTACAGCGCAGTCGCGACACCGATGTCTGGCTGGGCTGCCAGACCCTGCACGTTGAAACGCCCGACCTGTCTGATGCTGCGGTGGATGCACTGCTGGATGACTGGTACCGCGGCCAGGCACAGCGGATACTCGACAATCGCATGGAACATTGCCTGGCCATTGCCCAGCCAATCCTGCGGGTGCCAACACCGCAGATGCGCCTGCGCCACATGCGCACCCAGTGGGGCAGTTGCAGCGAGGCTGGTCGCATCACCCTGAACACGGAACTGGTCAAGGCACCCCGGCGGTGCATCGATTACGTGATTCTGCACGAACTCTGTCACCTGCGTGAGCTGAACCACAGCCCGCGTTATTACGCTTTGCTTGACCAGGTCATGCCGGGCTGGGAGCGTCACAAGGCGACGCTGGAGAAAATCAGCCAGATGTTTTAACCCGGAATCCTGCACATGAAGCTCTATACCTCGAAGCTCGCGCCCAACCCGAAACGGGTACGCATGTTCATCGCCGAAAAAGGCATCACAGACATCGAGTTTGTAGAGCTGGACATGATGAAAGGGGAAACCCGATCGCCCAAGTACCGGCGTATTGCCCCGAATGGCCTGATGCCCACCCTGTTACTGGATGACGGCCTGGCGATCCAGGAGAGCGCGGTGATCTGCCGCTACCTGGAGCGTATCCATCCCGAACCCAACCTGCTGGGCCGCGACCCTACCGAGGAAGCGCAAATTGGCATGTGGGATCGCAAGATGGAATTCGAACTGCTGATACCCATGGCCCAGACTTTTCGTCACGCGCACCCCAACGGCAAACTGGTGGAGCGCCGCCCGGTGCCCGAGTTCGGTGAAGGGCAACGGGGCATTGCTGAACGGCGGATGGGCATCCTGGACCAGGAACTCGCCGGGCGGGAATTCATCTCTGGTGACCGTTTCACGATTGCTGACATCACTGCTTATATTGGTTTGGAGTTTTTCCGTTTCGTCGGTTTTGCCATCACACCGGAACAGGAAAACCTCGCGCGCTGGTTCCAGACAGTCAAGGAACGCCCCAGCTCCAAGGCCTGATGGCTCGCCTGTACCGATGTTCCATGCCGTTTCTGGCATCGGCGTCCCGTGGCTCTTATGCTGTTATGAAGACCGCGGATAGCGGCATGCATTGCAGCGCGAGGAACCCGCATGAGCGCATTGGAAATCACCCGCCGGTACGCCGCAACGCTTTCTGCGCAGGGCCTGCCGCCACCCGGGGCGCCGGACTGGATCAACGAGATCGACAACCCCTACCTGCATGGCCTGTTTGCCCCGCAGGTGCACGAGGTGGAACGCACGCCGTTGGAACTGGTTGCCGGTGAAATTCCGCCGGATCTGCAGGGCGCCTACCTGCGCAACAGCCCGAATCCGCGCCAGGCACCGATCAACCGCTATCACTGGTTCGACGGCGATGGCATGGTGCAGGGGGTCTGGTTCGAGGACGGACGCGCCGAGTACGCCAGTCGCTGGATCGAAACCCGCGGCATGCAGATGGAACGCGAACGGGGTGCGGCGATCTGGCCCGGCGTGCTGGGGCCCTTTGATTTCCAGGCGCCCCTGTTCCCGATCAAGGACACCGCAAACACTGACCTGGTCTGGCACGACGGCAAACTGCTGGCGCTCTGGTACGAGTGCGGGCGACCGGTGCGCCTGGATGAAAAAACGCTGGCAACGCTGGGCGAGGAAAGTTTCGCCGGGCAACTCGACATTCCGATCTCTGCGCATGCACATACCGATCCGCTCAGCGGCGACCTGGTGTTCTTCCGCTATGCCGACCAGCCGCCTTATTTCCAGCATGGTGTGCTGGATGCGCAGGGCGGCTTACACCTGCAGAATATCGAGCTGCCGGGGCCCCGGCGGCCGCATGATATTGGCATAACGCCCAATTATTCGATCATCCATGATTTCCCCCTGTTCCATGATGACGCGGTGTTTCGCGCCACGGGCAGACGGATTCCGCTGTTTCATCCGGACGTGCCGACCCGCTTTGGCATCCTGCCGCGGTTTGGCAGCAATGCGGATGTGCGCTGGTTCGAGTGCCAGCCCTGCTACATGCTGCACGTCGTCAACTGCTGGGAAGATGGCGACCGCATCGTGATGACCGGCTGCCGGACGCGTGATCCCTCGCTGCATCCGGATCCGAAAGACGGCAAGCTGGCTTCGATGCTGGCGTACCTGAAGCTGCAGGCCAACCTCTACCGCTGGGAGTTCGACCTGCAGACCGGCGCCGTGCGCGAGGGGGACCTGGACGACCTGAACGCAGAGTTCCCGATGATTCGCGACTCCTGCCTGGGGCAGCAGAACCGGTATGCCTATCTGCAGGACCTGCCCTGTGATATCCCGGCGCGCTTCGAGGGTGTGATCAAGTACGACCTGCGCGATGGTCGGGCCTGTGACCGCTATGCGCATGGTCCGGGCGTCTACGGCAGTGAATCGCCGTTTGCACCGCGCATTGGCGGCGACGGTGAGGATGACGGCTACCTGCTGACCCTGACCACCGACACCGCCGACTGGAATTCCTATTGCCTGGTGCTGGATGCGCGCGACCTGGCGGCCGGGCCGGTTGCCAAGCTACGCCTGCCGCAGCGGGTGACGGCGGGTTTTCATACCACCTGGGTGCCGGGCAGCGGTTGACAGGATTCATGCGCGGGCGAGTAGTGCGTCCAGCATCGCGAACAACACCTTGTTCATGCCAGTGAATGTCGCGGCCGGCTCGGCGAGTATGCGCGCCGCCGGCTGTACATGTGGAGCCGGTGTCAGCTCGCCGGCACAGTTTTGCACGAGTTGCTGCACGCTGGCAGGCGTGCTCTCCAGGTGGCATTGCCAGGCCAGCACGTGGTTGGCGTAGGCAAACCCCTGTTGCGTACACGCGGCACTGGTCGCCAGCTGTTGCGCGCCGGCAGGCAGTGAAAACGTGTCGCCGTGCCAGTGCAGGACCGACAGTGGTTCCACAAGGAGACTGCCGGCTACCGGTTGAATTGGAAACCAGCCGATCTCCGGCTCGGGATTGCGGGTGACCGCGGCGCCCAGCACATCGGCAATCAGCTGCGCACCGAGGCAGATGCCGAGCATCGGTTTACCCTCCCGCAGGGCTGCCTCGATAGCGCGTTTTTCAGCCGTGAGCCACGGGCATTGCGAGGTGTCATGCACACCCATGGGCCCGCCGAGAACGATCAGCATCTGCGTCTGCTCGATGCGATACAGCGGTTCGCCGGCGTACAGACGCACCGGCCGCAGTTGGTGGCCGCCTTGTGCCGCCCAGTCCGCGAGGGCGGCCGGCCCTTCAAAGGGTACGTGCTGCAGGCAGGCAATATGCATGGCGGGTGTCCGGTGACAGTGCGGCGATGATCAAATGTTGCCTGTTCATAAGGTATTAACATTCATCGGGGGAGGATACCCCCTGACAGGGTACGCATTGTAGCCGCGGATTCAGCAGCGGCAGAACCACCCGGCCGTGGAAATGCGCAGTACAATGGATCCCCCGCTAAGCATTCAGCCGCATCCCTGAAGCAGGCAGCGGTTTTACCCATGAACATTCGGCATGCGTGGAGTCTCGGGTGAAGGCAGCACTGATTAACGAGTACGGAAGCGCCGATGTGCTGAGTGTCGGCGAACTGCCCATGCCCGTGCCGGGGAACAAGCAGGTGCTGGTGCGCGTGCATGCCGCAGCAATCAATCCCAAGGACACGTTCATCCGCAAGGGACGTTTCAGCCCGATGACCGGCAAGAAAATGCCCCTGCAAACCGGCTTCGATTTTGCCGGCGAAGTGGTGGAGGTCGGCTCTGCGGTAGCGGGGTGCCGGCGCGGTGACCAGGTGTTCGGCATGCTGCGCGAGATTTTCCATGGACGCGCCTGCGCCGAGTTTCTGGCGGTATCCGCAGACCAGTTTGCGGCCAAGCCGGCCAGCCTGTCTTACGAGGAGGCGGCTGCGCTACCACTGGCATCCCTCACCGCGCTGCAGGCACTGCGGGATGATGGCGGCATAATGGAAGGTGACCGCCTCTGTATCAATGGCGCATCGGGTGGCGTGGGCTCCATGGCCGTGCAGATCGGCAAGGTGCTGGGCGCGCACGTGACTGCGATCGGCCGGAAGGAAAACCACGCCTTTCTGCGCGAACTCGGTGCCGACGCATGCATCGATTACCGGGACATGGATATCCGCGATTGCGGTGAACAGTTTGACGTGTTTTTCGATGTCTTCGGCAACCAGCCCTTTCGGGAAATACGTGACATTCTGACCCTGGGCGGCACCTGGGTTTCCACGGTGTTGCAGCCCCACGTCTTCGGTAGTGCGGTCATCAGCCGTGTCCTGCCCGGCCCGAATGCACGCCTGGTGATGGTCAAGAGCCGGCGCGCCGACCTGGAACTGCTGCGAGAATGGGTGGATGCGGGAAAAATCCGGCCGATCGTGCATGCGGTTTATCCGCTCGAACAGATCGGCGCTGCGCATCTTCAGCAGGAGAGCAAGCACACTCGCGGCAAGCTGGTGATCCGGATTATTCCGTGAGGGCTGCGTCCAGCCGGTAAAAACGCCGGGCATTGTCGCGCAGTACGCCGGCCAGCACGTTGGCGGGCAGGGCGTCCTGCAGTAACTGCAGATCGCTGGCTGCGAACGGGCGCGGTGCGCGGGTGCAGGGCAGGTCCGTGCCAAACATCAGGGCCTGCGGGTTCACCGCGCAAAGTGCCCGTAACGCTTCCGCAACATCCATGTCGGTGCGGCTGAAACCAGTGGCTTTGACCGCTACGCCGGCTTCCACCAGTCGTAGCAGGTTGGTGAAACCCGAGCGCGACAGGCCCAGGTGATCAATGGATACCCGCGGCAGTTGCAAAAGCGTCGGCAGCAGTTCCGCGAGCATGGACGAGTCCACGTACAATTCCACGTGCCAGTCGACCAGTTCATGGACGCGCTGCGCCATGGACGCCAGGTGCCGGGCATCCTCCGATCCGCCGCGTTTCAGGTTGAAACGCACCGCGCGCACCCCGGCCGCATGCAGTTCGAAGATGCGCGCGTCGCTGACCGAGGCCGGCAACTGCGTTACGCCGACAAACCCGGGTCCCAGTTCCGCCAGCGCCGCCAGCAGGTATCCCTGGTCGAATGCCTGGAACGAACCGGAAACCACGGCGCCACCACCCACAAGCAACCCGAGCGCTGTGCAGGCGTCGCGATACTCCCCGCAGGTAAACGGCTCGGGCAAATAGCCCTGGTTGCGGACCAGTGGGTGCTGCGGATCGATAATGTGGAAGTGCGCGTCAAATACCGTTTGGTTGTCCATTCATGACGCCTGTGCGCGGTGAACGATGAAACCCATGTCATCCGCCACTGTGCAGGCAGGAATTTTTGCTGTGCCTGCCGGAAGCCCGGCGACCTTTACAAACCCTGCAGGCCGGTGAAGAGAGCCGTCAACGCGGCTGCCAGCAAGGCCACCAGAGTCAGCACGATACCCACCATGCGACCAAGAGCAAATTGCTCGGTGAAGGAGAACGCATATCCGTGCAACAGCCTGCCAATCAGCAGCGAGCCGCCAACCAGGTGCAGGGCCCACGTGGCCGCACCGCTGATTTCCAGCAGCGCCAGCAGGAGCAGTACCAGCGGCACATACTCGACGAAGTTGGCGTGACCGCGAATGCGGCGCTGCAGGGCAGCATCACCTCCATCTCCCAGGCTGGGGGCCCCCGGCCCGACACGTCCCTGGATGACCCGGATGGACAGTGCCAGGAACCATAGGGCGAGGATGCCGCCGTAGAACAACGTAATGGGCAGCGTCATGTGGATTCTCCAGTTGGCAAAAAAATCGGTGAGCGCCATGCGCTCTGAAGGTCGTCACGCAGCCTGTTGCAGGTTCATCGCGGCCAGGCGTTCGGCTTCCAGTTGCGTGCCGGCATAGGGCACCCGGGTGCGCATGACGTGATCGAACCAGGGCCGTGTCACGCACCAGTTGGCGTTCGGGTTGGGACCCATGTGGTGGTCATAGTGCCACGGAATGTGCTCGCGGCCCCAGTCGGGGTCGAGGTGGGAGCGCTTGTGCACCCGGTAATAGTTCCAGGCGCAGTAGTACAGGGTGCCGACAAAGAACGGGGCGACCGGCAGTAACGGGGTGACCGCCAGCGCACTGCCGGCCAGCGCCACGATCTCTTTACCCTGTGCGTTCAGATCCAGTGGCCGACGCCAGTTGAACGGCACAAAGGGATCCCGTTCATAGCCCGGATCGCGGTAACCGCTTTGGCGAACGATCTTATGATGCTCGTTAAAATGAAAGCCCCACCAGCTGCTGCGATCCTTGCCCCAGCCATGCTGCACGTACTTGTGGAAAACCCACTCTGCCGCGTTGGCGGTGATGAGTCCGATGGGGATGCCGATCATGTCGCGAACCTCGGATAATCCTTGAACGTCTGTTCAGTATATCCGGTTGGGGATTCTTGAAAAGCCGCCGGTACAGCACGGAAAACCCTGCGACTGACGGGCAAACAGGGCGCCGGAATCGCGGAGCGGAATTCTCGCGGCCAGGCGGCAGCTGGCAGTCATGGGCAGCCGCGATGCCAGGAACAATGCCTCATGCGAGTTCCCCGGCCATGCAGGCGGTACGATCATGTATTTCGGTGACGCGCGCGGCGAGGGGGTGAACCCGCTTTTTGCCGTACACCTCGACCAGTCTGCAAGTGGCATAGTCGCGGGTTTTCTCGGCATAGCGCCGTTCCCATTCGCGGTATTGCTGCTCGATTTCCGGCGTTGCCCAGGGATAGCGATGGGGCGGGCGGGGAGCTCCGCAGCGCCACGCCTTGGGTGACAGGCGGGCGCGAAACGACTCCTGCACCCGGCACAGCTTCACGTACAGCGGGTCGGAGCCGAACTCGTTCAGCAACAGCTGGGTTTCCTCGGCAGCCGGATCATACGTTCGATCGGTCACCATGGCGCGATAGCCGGCGCGGGTACGATAGAGGCGTAAGCCCAGGCCGTTGCGGTCCGCGACCTGTCGGCAGTTGGCGATGATTCGTTCATCGGGGGTCAGGCG
>JBFJWR010000064.1:0-11295 GCA_041623535.1 Pseudomonadales bacterium | reverse complement strand
CTGTGGCCATTGGTGATCGGATCAAAGGTGCCGGGATAGATAACGACGCTCATGATAATTTCCCACGTGGGGTTTGCTGGGGGTAGGCCCAGTGTAGGCGCGATAGGCGCTGACCTGAAACTGCCTCAAGCCGGCGTGGGAAGCAACTCGGCGGCAAGCAACTCGGCGAAACGACTTGCCAGTGCCGTAATGGTCAGCTGTGGGCTGGCACCCAGCCCGGTGGGGAAAACCGAACCGTCCATGACGGACAGGTTGCCCAACTGATGGTGGCGACCCAGGCTGTTCACCACGGCGTGCTGGGGATTTTCCCCCAAGGCACATCCACCCATGACATGGGCACTGGCAAAGCGGGTGCGCGGAGCGTCCGGAGCCAGGCTCTGGATTGCCGCGCGGGCCTGCGAGTAACGGCGGTATGGCTGCGCATCGGCGTGTACCGGCATGACGGTGCGCGCGCCGGCAGCGAACTGTATTTCAGCCATCGCCAGCCACGCCCGCCGAACGCCCTCCCACACGTAATCGGTCAATGGATAGGAAAGGTGGGCGTGGAGAAAATCATCCAGCCACACCGAACCACCCTGGCTGCCCGGCGCAAAGCCGTCACGCAACAGCGCCGCCAGGCAGTTCGTCTGTGACAGCTCGCTCATCCAGCGCGCATGTTGCTCGCCCAGCCCGGGAAGTGTGCCCGCCCATAACTGCGGATGCAGTGGAATCGCCTCAATACGGAATCCCATGGGCCCGGTCGCGCCTTGCGGAAACAGGAAATGATCACACTGTGCCGACTGCGGTGCGCCGTGATACGGATCGATTTTCTGTTCGAACGTTGCCCGGCTGAGTACCACCGGATGCAGAAACGTACGCCGTCCAAGCCGTCGATGCGGGTCAGGAACCGAGGAGCGTAACAGGATGCCCGGGCTGCCAATTGCTCCTGCGGCCAGGATGTAATGGCGGGCCCTGATCTCGATTCGCTGCCCGGTGGCTTCCACCCCGTTCGCTTCCAGGGCCCGGGCGTGGAGTACGCTGACCTGCTCATTCTGGTGCGCTATCCGCTCGCAGCGCAGACGGGTGTACAGGCGCAGCTTATTCTTCAGCGCTTCGGGAATACTGGTAACCAGGGCGCTCTGCGATGCGTTGGTGGGGCAGCCCATTGCGCAGTAACCCAGGTTCCAGCAACCGCGCACCATGCGATGCATGCGGTCCCAGCGCCAGCCCATGGCGTCGCAGCCCTCCTGCAGGATCGTATTGTTCTCGTTCAGCTTGGTGGTCCACGGCCCACCGCTCAGTCGCTGTATGGTTTTGTCCAGGTAGGGGCTAAGAGTTTCGCTGTCGAAACCGCGTGCGGCCCGGTGTTCCCGCCAGTGCCGGAGTGTTTCTGGCGGCGGCTTGTACAGCGTTCCCCAGCTGACGCCGGTGGATCCGCCGACCATGCGACCCTGCAACAGGTTGATGTCGCCGGCGGCAGTGCGCCGCAGGGCACCTTCCTGGTATTGCCAGCGGAACGCATCTTTCTCCACCATGCGGAAATCGGCCGTGGTGCGGAACACGCCCTCCTCCAGCAGGATGACGTCGAGCCCGGCCAGGGTGAGGACTTCTGCCGCGGTCGCACCCCCGGCCCCGGAGCCGACAATCACCACGTCGGCTTCGAGTTGCTGGTTTTCTTCCAGCGCCGATGCGTCGGTCACCAGCCAGCCGCCGTCGATGCCCTCCCGCAGGAAATCTCGAATCGCCATGATCAGTTTCGCAGCAGCACTTGGGCGGACTTGGGTGGACCGGGGTAGCCGGCCTGCGTGCCGCTTTCCGGCAATGCGTACCAGGCGCCCTGGATGACCCGGACCAGGGCATTGACTATGTTCTGCAGCAGTTCCAGCCGCGAGTTGGCCCAACGACTCAGAAACTCCTCGATATCGGGTTCACTGGTTCTCGGCCAGGGCCGTGCAATGCCGGCGATCATGACCCGGTACAGCGGAAAAGACAGCAGATCGAGTACCTGGCGTGACTGCCGGTGGATTTCCCGCGAGGAGTGAAAAAGCAGTGAGTCGGCGCTGTGCAGCGTGTCTTCGATGAGCCGGGCGCGTTCTTCGGGCGCATCCGGCAGGCGGCTGCCGAGCACTACCGGGATGATTGCGCGTAGCGGTGGCAGGTCATTCGCCTGCAGCAACAGCCACTCGCCGGGCAGATAACCGGCAGAGTCCGCATCGCTGCGCGCACCGATGTAAACAACGGCCGAGGCGCAGCTCAGCACGGCGCCGCCAAGCAGCGAAGTACGCAGCAGCTGACGCCGGGTGAGAGAAGGAAGCTTCATGCGTGGCAATACCAGGAACCGGGCTGATTCATTGTAGTTTGCACCCGGTCAGGCAGGCGTGCCGGTATCGAAATGCCCGGCCAGGTATTCCGGGATGCGCTTCTCGAGCCAGTATTCCGGACGCAGCGGGGTGCTTCCGGCCACAAAGCCGACGTGCCCGCCGTGCTGGCTCAGCTCGAGTACCGTGCCGGGCGCCAGTTCATCTGCTGAGGGGATGGAACTGGCGTCGACCATGGGGTCGTCCTCTGCATGCAGTAACAGGGTGGGCGCCCGTATGTGGTGCAGCCAGGGTCGGCTGCTCGATCGCCGGTAATAATCTTCAGCACCGGAAAACCCGTGTAACGGAGCCGTGATCCGTTCGTCGAACTCCCACAGCGTCTGGATGGATTCCACGTCGCCCAGGCGTTCGAGTGATTCCAGGTGCTCTGTACTGCCGGAGACGTGAAAGTGCCGGCGCTTGTCCAGCGCTGCATCGCGCAGGTTACCGAGCAGGTGGTTGCGATAAATGCGCGCGAATCCGCGGTCCAGTTTGCGCTGGCAGGATGCCAGGTCGTAGGGAACGGAAACCGCGACCGCCGCGCGTACCGGTGCGGACTCTCCCTGTTCGCCCAGCCATTTGAGCAGGACATTGCCGCCGAGCGAATACCCGACCGTGGCCAGTGGCCGGTCGGCATATGCGGGCTGCGTCTGCAGGTGCCGGACGACTTCGTGCAGGTCCTGGGTTTCACCTGAATGGTAGGCACGGGGCAGCCGGTTCGGTTCGCCGCTGCAGCCGCGGAAATTGAGCACCACGCTGGTCCAGCGGCGATCCAGGAGTGCCTGCTGCAGGCCCCAGGTGTACTGGGAATCCGCCGAGCCGGTCAGTCCGTGCAGGATCAGCACCAGCGGTGCATGGGCGAACTCCTGGCCGACCCAGTCCAGGTCGACAAAATCTCGGTCCGGCAGCAGCAGGCGCTGGCGAATGCGTGGCGGCGGGCGGAATGGGCGCAGCCGGCTGGGCACGATGGTCTGCAGGTGGGCGCCCGGCAGCCACCATGCAGGTGTAAACGAACTGCGGCGTATGTTCACGTCTGGAACAACTGGTAGCGGGTATGGCGACTTTGCCCGCTGCGGTGCAAATGCCAGTGCGTGGGAACTTCCGGTTCCGCCTGATCGCGGGCGCGTTCCAGGTAGATCCAGGCCTCGTTCGCCAGCAATGCGGACTCGTGCAACGTCATCACCGTTTCCTGCAGCAGTGCTGCCTCGAAGGGCGGGTCAATGAATATGCCATGAAACATCTGCTTGCGTCGTGCGCTGGCGCGCAGCCAGCCGAGCGCCTCCTGCTGGATCACCTGCACGCCTTCGGCTTTCCATTCCTGCGCCAGTGCGCGCAGGGCGCGGCAGGCCGCTGCATTCTGTTCGACCAGGGTGATGGTTTCTGCGCCGCGGGAGAGCGCTTCGAGTCCCAGTGCGCCGCTGCCGGCAAACAGGTCGAGCACGTTCTGGCCTGCCAGGTGTCCCAGCCAGTTGAAGAGGGTCTCGCGGGTGCGATCTGAGGTCGGCCGCAATCCGGGTTCCCGGGCCACCGGGATCCGGCGACCGCGCAGGCTGCCGCCGATGATGCGCACGTGGCCGTCGGTTTTACCCTTGCTCACAGCGCGCGCGCCGCCCGCTGGTCAGCGTGGCTGGTGCTGCGTTCACGTACCGCCTGGCTGTTCAGGGCTGGCCCGCCGTGCTGTCGGGGTCAGGGCCCACTCTCACCAACAGCATCTTTTGCCGATCCACGTGTTGACGGAACGCGTTCACGATATCGCTGCGGGTGACGGCCTGGACCTTCTCCACGTAGGTATCGAGATAGTCCAGCGGCAAGCGGTAGAAACCGATCGCGCCGAGATAACCGGCAATGCCGGCGTTGCTGGCCGTTTGCAGCGGAAACGAACCGGCAAGGTGCGTGCGGGCATCAGCAAGCTGTTCATCCGTCGGGCCCTCTTCCATGAACCTGTCCAGCGTCTCGTAGACCAGCGCAATCGCCTGGTCTGCCTGGTCGCTGCGAGTTTGCAGACCAATGGCAAAGGGTCCGGCCACCTGCATGGGCGAGAAATAGCTGCTGATGGAATAGGCCAGCCCGCGTTCCTCGCGAATCTGCTGGTTGAGCAGGGAGGTCAGGCCGCCCCCGCCGAGTATCTCGTTACCTACCAGCAGTGGGAACAGGTCCGGATCATCCCGTCGCAGGCTGGGCATGCCGATCTGGATATGCGTTTGCTCGGAACTGAAAGGGATGCGGACGACACCGGTTTGCCCTCCTTCCACGTCCGGCAGCGCCGGTGCCGGTTCGCCCGTGGGCAGCGCGCCGGTCAGTCGTTCTGCAAGCTGGTTGGCGGTGTCCCGGGTGATGTCACCCACCAGCACGATGACCACATTGCTGCGGTTGTAGAACTGCCGGTGAAATGCCTGCACCGCTTCGCGCGACAGCGCCGGTATGGACTCCATGGTTCCGCCGGTGGCAACTCCATATGGATGATCGCCGTAGAGGGCCGGGTAAAACCGCTGTCCCATGATGCCGCCCGGGCTGTACTGGCTGCGCTGCAGGCTGGCGAACATCTTTTTCTTTTCGCGCTCGAGCGCCGCGGTTGCAAACGCCGGCTCCGCGAGAATCTCGATCAGCGTATTCAGGGCGGTTTCGCGAAACTCCGGCGCGGCCAGCGTGCGCAGCTGCACCACGGCCATGTCCCGGTAGCTGCTGGCAGAGAAACTGGCACCGACGCTTTCGAATGCCGTCGCAATGGCCTGGGCATCCTGGCTGCGGGTGCCCTCGCTGAGCAGGCCGCTGGTCAGTGTCGCCAGTCCGGGCAGTTGGCCATCACGTGCTGCACCCGCGTTGAAGACCAGGCGCACATCCAGTATCGGCACTTCGCTGGCGGCCACGAACAGGACCACTGCATCGCCGGACTGCCAGTGCTGTATCTCGATATTGCGACGCCGGGCGGAACCCGGCGCAGCCTGTACCGGAACCAAAGCCGGGGCCTTGGCTGGCGACGGCATGTCTGCAGTGGCGGCCTCTTCACTTGCAGGGCGATCCATACGCGCCAGCAGAAAGATAACCAGCGGCAGCCCCATGACCAGCGCCCAGAGAAACTTGCGGTTGAAGAAAGTGGTTTCACCGGTCGACATCAGGGCGATTCCTTGGTCTGGGCGGGAAGAAGGCGACCGGTGGTGAGATTCTGTCGCACCAGGTAGCGGCGCGCGACATCCCGGACCTGTTCGGCGGTGACCGCCTGGATCGCGGGCACGTACTCATCCAGCGCGCGCCAGGAGATATCCATGGCCTCCAGCGATCCGATCATGTTGGCGCGCCCGTGCAGGGAATCGTGGCTGAACACCATGGAAGCCACGACCTGCGCCCGTACGCGCGCCATTTCTTCCGGGCTGGCGAGGGTTTCCTGCAGGCGCCGGATCTGTTCGTGCAGGGCTGCCTCGAGCTGGTGCATGCGGGCCTCGGTTGGTGGGTTGGGTGTGCCGGACAGCGAGAACAGGCTGTCGCCGCGCGCGAACTGGTCATAGTGGGCACCGGCCTGCAGCGCAATCTCGGTGCCGCGCACCAATTCTGATTCGATGCGGGCGCTGAATCCTGCATCCAGCACGCCGGCCAGCATCCGCAGTGCATGGCTTTCCCACGGCTCGGTAACGGTACGCATTCCGGGCACGTTCCATGACAGCGTCAGTTGCGGCAGTTGCACCGCCATGTGTGCCTGCAACTGGCGCTCACCGGGTTGACTGATTTCCAGCAGCTGGGGTGGCTGGCTCACCGGCCGGTTCGGGATGCTGCCAAAGTACTTCTGCACGAGTTTGAGCACGGCGCTTGGCTCCACATCCCCACAAACCACGAGGATGGCGTTATTGGGCGCGTACCAGCGCTGGTACCAGTCGCGCGCGTCAGCCGCCTGCAGCTTGTCCAGGTCATGCATCCAGCCGATGACCGGCTGGCCGTAGGCGCTGGCGAGATAAGTCGTGGCCTGCAGGCGCTCGCGAAACCGTGCCGTCGGTTGATCATCGGTGCGCAGTCGACGTTCCTCTTTCACGACTTCCAGTTCACGGGCGAACTCGGTGTCGTCGATCTGCAGGTTGGCCATGCGGTCGGCTTCCAGTTGCAGGGCAAGCTCCAGGTGCTCGACGGCGAGTTGCTGGTAATAACCGGTATAGTCCGCGCTGGTAAAGGCATTCTCCTGCCCGCCAACCCGGGAAATCAGGCGCGAAAACTCGCCCGCTGCCAGGTTCGTGGTGCCTTTGAACATCAGGTGTTCAAGTACGTGGGAAACGCCGGTGCGCCCTGGTGGCTCCCAGGCCGAGCCCACCCGGTACCACACCTGGTTGATGACGACTGGTGCGCGGTGGTCTTCGTGGACCACCAGTTTCAGGCCATTGGCGAGTACAAACTCGCTGGTGCGCCCGGCGAAATCCTGTGCCTGCGCCAGGCTGCCCTGGGGCAGGCTCAGCAGGGTGATCAACAGGCTGATGAAAAATCCGCGATGCATTGGCGAAGCTCCGAAATCGAGGTGGTAGGATAACGCAAGCCAGCCGGGCGACCACAGTCGCCTGTCGAATTCAGATGAACACCAGCAGGAACCTGCCCATCCATGAGTCTTCGTAGCCGCGTTCGGCATCGTTATGTTTTCCCCTTCCTGGTTCCTTTGGCGGCTCGCCAGGCACAGGGTGATATCGCACAACCCGGTGCTGCGGCTCCGGCCGGGCGGGCGCAGCCGGAAACTCCGCGGCACGTAGCCTACGTTTTCCCGTTTCTGCGCAAACGCGCTACGAAGCGGGCCGGGGACGCTGCACCGCTTGCACCGCCGCCGGCAGCGCCCCGTGTCGCGACGCCGGAGGCTGCCCCGCTCAAACCGGTCACCCCGCCAGCGGACGGCTCGCCGCGGCAGGCCGAGCTGCAACTGCCGGAGCCGGGCATTGCGCCGGAGACTCCCCCTGCCACGATCCCACCGGCGCCGGAACCGGTTGCCGAGGTCGACTGGCTGGCCCGCATGCGGGAGGGCCTGGCCCGCACCCGTGATCGCTTGCAGGAAGGCTTCGGCGCACTCTTCAGTGCTGGCGCCATCGATGAAGATGCACTGGAAGAGCTGGAGACCATTCTGCTCACTGCGGATGTGGGGATTGAAGCGAGCGAGGCGATCGTTCAGCGCATCCGGGAAAAAGCCGGAGGTGACGATGATCTGCGCTCGTTGCTGCGCAGCGAGCTGCTCGCTTTATTGCAGCCCTGTGAACAGCCCCTGGTACCGGAAAAGGCTGGCAGCAAGCCGTTTGTCATTCTCGTGGTCGGGGTAAACGGGGTGGGCAAAACCACCACCATTGGCAAACTTGCCCACCGCTTTCGGGCCGAGGGCCGCTCCGTATTGCTGGCGGCGGGGGATACCTTCCGGGCGGCGGCCGTCGAGCAGCTGCAGGTCTGGGGTGAGCGCAACAATGTGCCGGTGGTCGCCCAGCAGGCCGGGGCCGACAGCGCCGCCGTGATTTTCGACGCGGTGGAGTCAGCCAGGGCCCGCGGCATAGACGTCGTGATTGCCGACACGGCGGGACGCCTGCACAACAAAGACAACCTGATGGATGAGCTGAGCAAGGTGGCGCGCGTCATGGGCAAGGTTGATGCCAGCGCCCCGCACGAGGTGTTGCTGGTGCTGGATGCCGGCACCGGGCAGAACGCACTGTCCCAGGCGCGCGTGTTCCAGGAGGCCGTACAGGTCAGCGGAATCGCCATGACCAAGCTCGATGGCACCGCGCGTGGCGGCATCCTGTTTGCGGTTGCCCAGCAATTGCAGATCCCCATTCGCTTTATCGGCATTGGCGAACAGGCGGAAGATCTGCGGCCGTTCTCCGCTGAGCCCTTTGTCGAGGCGTTGATCGGCGGATGAACAGGCACCGGCCGGTGGTTGTCATGGTGGGCCGATGCCTGATCCGGTGGGCGGTCAGGTCATGATCGAATTCGATAACGTCAGCCTGCGTTATGAAGGTGGCGAGGAAGCACTGGGCGGGATTACTTTCGAACTGGAACAGGGCGGGATGTCTTTCATCACCGGCCACTCCGGCGCCGGCAAGAGCAGCCTGTTGCGCCTGATTCTCGCCATGCATCGCCCTTCGCATGGTCGCGCGGTCGTCAATGGTATGGATCTGACGGCAATCCGGCCGTCCCAGGTGCCGCAACTTCGGCGCGGCATCGGTGTGGTTTTGCAGGATCACCAGTTGCTGGTCGAACAGACGGTCTTCGACAACGTGGCGCTGCCACTGCGCGTGTCCGGCTATCGCCCGCGGGATATCGGTCGCCGGGTGCGGGCGGCGCTCGACAAGGTGGGACTGCTGGCCCGCGAGCAGGCCTTGCCGCGGCAGTTGTCCGGTGGCGAGCAGCAACGCGTTGGTATCGCCCGTGCGGTGGTCAACAAGCCACAGCTGATCGTGGCGGATGAGCCGACCGGTAACCTCGATCCGCATCTTTCCGCCGAAATCATGCGGCTGTTTCAGGAGTTCAACCAGGTTGGCGTGTCTGTGCTGGTGGCCAGTCACGACCTGGCCCTGGTGGCGCGTATGCAGAAGCGCGTGCTGACCCTCGATAACGGCCGGCTGGTGAATCAGGGTCTGCGTCAGTCACGGGGTGCCCCGGCATGAGTCCGGGCGCGACACGCCGCCAGGCGACGCGCACCCCGCGCGAAGCAAGCCGTGATGCGCCCCGGCCCGAGGTCGCGCGTGGACAACGGGCCGCCACGGATGCGCCACGCGGGGGCATTTCGACCTGGCTGCAGGCCCATGCCGATGCCCTGGCCGATTCGGCGCACCGTGCCGCAAAGACTCCGATTACCTCCCTGCTGACCTGGATGGTGCTGGCCATCGCGCTGGCCCTGCCGGGTGGCTTTCATGTCTGCCTGGAGAACCTGCGAGCCATTGGCGGGTACTGGGAGGGCAGTTCACGTATATCCCTGTTTCTGCAGCAGGAACTGGACGAGCGTGCCGGCCTGGCGCTGGCCGAGCGGCTGGAAGCGCACCAGGCCGTTGCCAGTGTGCATTTCGTGACCCGCAAACAGGCGCTGGAGGAATTCCGCACGGTATCCGGCATGGAGGGCGTGCTGGACGAACTGGGCGAGAACCCGCTCCCGGCGCTGATCATTGTCCGGCCCCGGGATGACAAGCAGTCGCTGCAACTGGCGCGCGGGCTGCGGGATGAACTGGCGGGCTACCCCGAGGTGGATGTGGCCCAACTGGATCTCGAGTGGCTGGCGCGCCTGCAGGAGATGATCGACCTGGGACGACGGCTTGGCGAGGGACTGGCCGTCCTGCTCGGCCTCGCCGTGCTGCTGCTGGTCGGCAATACCACCCGCCTGCTGATCGAGGATCGCCGGCTGGAGATACAGGTTCAGCAGATGGTGGGTGCCACGCGCGCCTATATCAGCCGGCCATTACTGTACTCCGGCGTCCTGCTGGGCCTGGGCGGCGGACTGCTGGCCTGGCTGATGATCCTGATTTTTCTGGCCTGGGTCGCTCCGCCAATAAACAATTTAGCGGCTTTGTATGAAAGTGAGTACCAACTAATCGGGCCTGGTTTTGCTACCGTTGCGGTATTGCTGGCGGGTGGCGGCGGGCTGGGCTGGCTGGGTGCCTGGCTGGCGGTACAGCGCCACCTGCGGACCACGAGATCCTCCTGAGGCGGCCCCGCGCCTGCATTCACGGAACTATTTACAGGTCTGGCACTCTCATTTGCAGAGTGCTAATCTGGCCTCATTCAGAAAGTAACGATCAACTTGCTGCCAATGGGCGGTGGGAATTGGGAGGCTGCACAAAGCAGTTGAAGAAGTAGCTATGAGCAAAGACCTGATACCTGCACATGTGATGTTGCCGGGGCAAAACCTCGATGCATACCTCACTGCGATTCACAGTATTCCGATACTGAGTGAATCCGAAGAGCGAGAGCTGGCTGAGCGTTTCTATTACCAGGAAGACCTGGAAGCAGCGCGCCAGCTGGTGCTGTCGCATCTGCGTTTTGTTGTGCACATTGCGCGTACCTACCGGGGTTACGGATTGCCCCTGGGCGACCTGGTCCAGGAAGGCAATATCGGCATGATGAAGGCCGTGCGGCGCTTCAACCCCGAGGTGGGTGTGCGCCTGGTGTCCTTCGCCGTGCACTGGATCCGCGCAGAAATTCATGAGTACATCCTGCGCAACTGGCGCATCGTCAAGATCGCGACCACCAAGGCGCAACGCAAGTTGTTCTTCAACCTGCGCAGCGCCAAGAAAAAGCTGGCGTGGCTGACCCACGACGAAGTGGAAGCCGTGGCCCGTGATCTGGATGTCAGCCCGCAGGTTGTGCGTGACATGGAAGGCCGGCTGACCGCGCAGGACGCCGGTTTTGACGGCGACGCCGACGAGGACGAGCCCAGTGCTCCCGCGCATTACCTGCAGGACGCACGTTACGATCCCGCAACCATGCTGGAGAGCGAAGACTGGGAAGAAAAATCCACCCAGGGTCTGCTTGCCGCCATCGACCAATTGGATGATCGCAGCCAGGATATCCTGCGTCGTCGCTGGCTGGGCGAACAGAAAGCCACGCTGCATGAACTGGCTGCCGAGTACCAGGTCTCAGCGGAACGCATCCGTCAGATCGAAGTCAGCGCGATGAAAAAACTGCGCGGTAACCTCGCCATCTGAACCGGCCGCATAGCGGGCGACGTGCCAGTCTCGTCGCCCGCGATCTGAACATTCCCAGAACATCCGCCGCACGGCTCCTCCCCAGGACTGGGATGCGGCTCGTAAAACCGGTTAAAGTACGCGGGCACTGAGCTCCCGCCGGGTCGTCCCCGGCGTCACCCTTCAGGGCGTATTGCCCTCTTTGCCTGGCTGGAAGCAAATTGAATAGCAAGTTTTTTGGCATCTCCACAATCCTCGCCGTATTGTTCACGGCCACCTATTTCATTGGTCGCGAGGTCATCAACATGGCCTGGGAGCGGGATGAACTGGCCTGGGTGGAG